>JBAXRL010000213.1:0-5356 GCA_037131205.1 Actinomycetes bacterium
GCGCCGGGGGCCACGAACAGGCCCGGGGCCGTCGCCCGCCCGGGCTGCACACGCAGGCTGAGGACCCCGCCACCGACGTGGAACAGGGCATTGCCGAGCCCCGCGGCGGCGATCGCCGGCGTCAGCGCCTGCGGCCACGCCGCCGCCGCCGTCAGGCCGGCCGCGGTCAGGGCCGCCCCGGCGACCGCGCCGCCGCGCGCCCACGAGCCGCGGTCGACGGCCAGGCCCAGCAGCGGCTGGACCGCGAAGGCCAGCAGGTTGTAAAGGAGGAAGGCCGCCCAAGCGGCTTCGGCGCCGAGGCGGCCGTCCCGAACGGCTCCCCAGAGCAACACGCCGCAGGCGGCATCGACGGCGGCGTGCAGGGCGGCGGCCAGCGCCAGAGCCGCCCATGCGTGGCGGCCCGTCCCGGGCGTGCTGCGTGGCGCTCCGGCTCCTGTCACGGTCCCTCCAGACCCTCGCTGGCGCGGTGCGTGCCCGCCAGACTGCGCTGCGCCGCACCTGCCCGCGAGACGCGGCCGCGCTCAGCGGGGCTCGCGGCCGGCAGCCGCTCCACTCCACGCGGCCGCTGTGCGACTGCCGGACCAAGGATAACCCACCGCTGCGGGGCGCGGCTTCGCCGCCCGGACCCCGGCCCGCCGCCCGGGCAGGGTAGCGGCGCTCCTCTGCGGGGAACAGACGGCCATGACCGCGCGCCGCATCATCCGCACCTACCTCGGCATCGCCGCCAGCACCACGCTGGCGCAATCGCTCATCTGGGGGGTCAACACCCTCTTTCTGCTGTCGGTCGGCCTCGACATCTTCCAGGTCATGCTGGTCAACGCGGCCTACACCGTGGCGCAGGTCTTCTTCGAGGTGCCGACCGGCGTGATCGCCGATACCCTGGGCCGGCGCGTGTCGTACCTGCTTGCCGTCGGCATCATCTTCGTCTCGACGCTGCTCTATATGTGGTTCGGGCTCGCCGGCCAGGGCGTCGTGCCGTTCGCGCTCGCCTCTGCGCTGCTCGGCCTGGGCTACACCTTCTACACGGGCGCCGTGGACGCCTGGATGGTCGATGCCCTGCACTCGGTGGACTACGCGGGCAAGCTCGAGCCCATCTTCGCCCGCTACGGCATGGTCTTCGGCGTCTTCATGCTGGTCGGCACCACGGCCGGCGGCCTTCTCGGGCAGGTCGATCTGTGGATCCCGTACGCGGTGCGGGCGCTCGTGCTGGTCCCCGCATTTCTCCTGGGCCTGCTGGTGATGCGCGACCTGGGCTTCGCCGGCCGCAAGCTGACGCTGGGGAGCTTCGGCCACGAGACGCGGCGCATCGCCACGGCGGGCATCACCTACGGCCTGCGCGACCGCGTCGTGCGCTTCATCATGTTCGCGACGCTGGTGCAGGGCATCTTCTTCGTCTACGGCTTCTACTCGTGGCAGAAGTACTTTCTTGACCTGCTCGGGCAGGACCTCGTCTGGGTGACGGGCGTCATCGCGGCGTGCGTGGGCCTCACGCAGATCCTCGGCAACGCGCTTGTCGGGCGCATCACGAAGCGCGTCGCCGACCGCGGCCTGATCCTCATGGTCGCGGTGGGCGTCTCGACGGTCGCCGTGGTCGGCGCCGCCCTGGTGCAGCAGTTCTGGGTGGCGGTGCCGCTGTACCTGGTGTCGACGGCGGCGTTCGGCGTCTACATGCCGGTCAAACAGGGCTGGCTCAACGCCCGCATCCCGTCGGCGGAGCGGGCGACCATCATCTCGCTCGACGCGCTGTTCGGCGACGCCGGCATGACGGTCGGCCAGGTCGGCCTGGGCTACCTGTCGCAGGCGGTCTCGATCCCGGCCGCCTGGCTGGTGGGCGGGCTCGCGCAGGCGGCCGCGCTACCGCTGCTGGCGCGGGCGCGGCGGGCGGAGCGGGCGGCGCCCGCGGGACCCGCCGCCGACACCGCCGCGCCGGCGGCGTGACCGAGCGCCGGGCCTTGCCAGGTGCGGAGTCGACGCCGTTGATGTACGGTGGGCGGCATCGCTTCAGCATCTGGCACGTCCACCGCGTCCAGCGGCGCCGCGTGATCGGCCGACGAGGACGTCGAGCTCGCTTGTGCTCTCATGAGGAGGTTCACAGTGACCACGGATCGCACCATCGCTCTCGTCACCGGCGCGTCGTCGGGCATCGGCGCCGCGCTCGCCGAACGGCTGGCCCGCGACGGTCGCGACCTCGTGATCGTCGCCCGTCGGCGGGAGCGCCTGGAGGCGCTTGCTCGCCGCCTGCAAGCGGACGCGGAGGTCACTGTCGAGGTGCTGGCCGCCGACCTCACGGAGCCGCCTCAGCTGCAGCTCGTCGTGGACCGGCTGCGCGACGACGAGCGCATCGACATGCTCGTCAACAACGCCGGCTTCGGCGGTTACGGTCTGTTCGCCGAGCTCGAGGCGGACTTCGCCGACCGGCTCGTCGGGGTGCACGTACGCGCCCCGATGCGGCTCACCCGGGCGGCGTTGCCCGGCATGGTGAGCCGCGGCCGCGGCGCCATCGTCAACGTGGCGTCGCTACTGGCCATCAGCGGTCCGCTCAAGGTGCCGATGTCCGGGCGCGCGACCTACGTCGGCGCCAAGGCCTTCCTGCTGGCGTTCACGCAGGCGCTGGCCCTCGAGCTGGGGGGCACCGGCGTGCAGGCCATGGCCGTCCTGCCGGGGATGGTGGAGACCGAGTTCTTCAGCACCAGGCGTGGCGGCGGCCCCCCCAGCGCGCCCACTCTCATGAGCGCCGAGGATGTGGCGCAGGCGATCGTCGTGGGCCTCGAGCTCGGCGAGGTCATCTGCGCCCCCGGCCTCGAGGACATGACCCTCTTCGACGCCCTGCGCGACGTGCAGAAGGCGACCCTCTTCGGGCGCTCCGCCGCGCAGCTCGCGACGCGTTACCGGTGCTGAGCGCGCCGGCGCCGGAGCGGCGCCGCTGCGGCGCCGGCGCCTATGCGGAGGCCGCCGGCGCCGCGAGCACGCCCCTCGCGCAGTCGCTCATCTGGGGCGGCAAACCCTGTCCCCGCCGGCGGTCGGCCTCGACAGGTTCATGAAGTCGAGGGGCTCGATCCTTCGGCGGCGCCTGTAACGGCCCGTGGTCACGAGGCCGGTGGCCACCTCCAGAGCGGCGAAGAGGGTCGTCGTGCCGTGCCGCTTGTAACGGTCGCTGAAGCCTCTGAACGTGTGCCCGTCGCTGAAGCGCAGGTAGCCTTGGGCACGCTCGAGCGTCTGGATGGAGGGCTTCTCAGCGACGCTGATGACGAGCGCGTTCTCGGGGGGCGGCAGGTTGAGAGCGATGATGTCGGCCGCCTGGGCGGCGAGCTCGGCGTCGCTGCTGAGGCGTCAGCCGCGGCGCCGCTGCAGGTGGATGCCGCGCCTGCGGAAGACCCGCCAGATGTGGTCCTCGGAGACGTCGCCGAGCTGCTTTGCGAGTAGCCGGACGGTCCACACCGTCTCCCCTTGAGGGACCGCCTCGTCGAGCCTCGCGAGGATGCGCCGCTCGGTCTCCTTCGTGTACTTGCCGGGAGCGCCGCTGCGGGGCGCATCGGCGAGGCCGGCAAGGCCCACCCGCGCGAAGCGCACGCGCCACTTGCTGACCGTGGCGGGGTTGGTCTGCATCTGCGCGGCGATGGCGCACGTGCCCATCCCGTCCGCCGCCAGGAGAACGATGCGACTGCGGAAGGCGAGGCGCTGCTCGGTCGTCGCGCCGCGCACGTTCTTCTCCAGCACGCTTCTCTCCTCGGCGCTGAGGCGGATCGCTGTGGAAGTGAAGGCCATGGGTCCTCCGCACTCTCACACCCCGGTCTCGACCTGGATCCGGCCCTTCTTGACGGCCTGCTGCACGGCCGCGAAGTCGCGCTCCGTCTGGTCGGCGTAGGACCGCGCGAAGTCGGCGATGGCGCGCTCGAACGCGTCGCCGCCGCCGAGGTACGCGGCGATGGCGTCGCGCCTGCCGGAGCGCGCGTGTCCGCGGGCCAGCGCCCAGCCGCAGGCTTCGCCGTAGGCCTTGAGCCCGCGCGCGTCCAGCGTCTGCACGTCTGCCGAGAACTTCATGTCGCGCAGCTGCCGCCAGTAGAACTGCCGGTCCACGCCGGGCGCCAGCATCCAGCCGAGGAAGATGTCGCTGCCGGCCTGCATGAGGCGCTGGCCGGCCACTACGCGGTGCCCGTGGTTGTGGTAGCGGCTCCGCCCCAGGTACGGCTCGAGCACCGACGCCGAGGCCTCCTTGATCTGCAGGAGCAGGGGGTCGCCGCCGCGTGACTGGAGAAGGACGATCAAGCAGTAGGTGCCCACGCTGCCCACGCCCACGACCTTACGCGCCACGTCGAGCGGCGTGAACCGCTCCATGAGCTCGCGGCGGTCGTCTTCGAGCGTGGCCGCATAGCGGCGGACCTGCGCGCGCATCTCGTCGGCCTGGTCGGCCCAGCTCAGATGCGTGATGAGCGGCGGCTGGTCGTTGATCTGCGGCCGCCCGTCCACGAGCAC
This sequence comes from Actinomycetes bacterium, assembly GCA_037131205.1. GTDB lineage: Bacteria > Actinomycetota > Thermoleophilia > UBA2241 > UBA2241 > CAIXSE01. Next base: position 4,474 of record JBAXRL010000213.1, read on the forward strand.
GGTCATCTTGGCGGCGGCCTGGAGACCGGTCCGCGACCGTGCCTTGAGGGCGTCCTTCTGCGCCGTCCTGGCGCCCGGGCCCTTCGTCGTCTTCAGCATGGTGAGGAGGTCGCTCACATCCACCTGGGAGTACCACACGTCGAGCTCGGACAGCGCGGCGTACTCGGCCATGCGTTTGCGGTAGGCCCTGGCGGCGGCGAGCGCCGCGTCGCCCGCGGCGGAATCCGAAAGGCCCGTGCAGCGCCCCGCGATGACGAAGCTCGCCGCCATGCGCTTGACGTCCCACTCGAACGGTCCGGGAAGCGTCTCGTCGAAGTCGTTGACGTCGAACAGCAGCGTGCGATCCGGCGAAGCATACATGCCGAAGTTGGAGAGGTGAGCGTCGCCGCAGAGCTGGACCGTGAAGCCGGTGCGGGGCAGAGGAGCCAGGTCGGCCGCCATGAGGGCGGCGGCGCCGCGATAGAAGGCGAACGGGGACGCCGACATGCGGCCCCAGCGGATGGGCACGAGGTCCTGCTGGCGGCGGGCGTCCTGGGCGCGCAGCAGCTCGATGGGGTCGGGCCTGTCCGCCGCCGGCCGCCACGCCCCAAGGGAGCGGCGCGGGACGGCGGCGCGGGCCGCCTTGCCGTCGGCGCCTTGCGCCTTGCCGTCGGCGCCTTGCGCGTTTCCGCTCTCGCTCTGCCGCGCGACGTCCGCTGCCGGCCTCCGCTGGTTCGCTGAGCCCCGGTCTTTGGCCATGCCGACTCTCCTTCGCGTGGAGGTGGGAAGCGTGCTCAGGCGGTGGCGGGGGCGCTAGGCCGACGCCGGCGGCGCCTTCGCCTCCGGCTCCGCCTCCGGCTCCGCCGCCGGCTTCTTCGCCTTGCCGCCCGGCAGGAAGCAGCTC
>JBAXRL010000214.1:0-5351 GCA_037131205.1 Actinomycetes bacterium
CCGATCGTGCTGTCGGGCTGCCGGCCGTGCTGCTTCGACTCCGAGGTGAGGCCGTTGCCGGGGAGCGCGCTCATGCCGAGGACGGCGACCACGATGATGGTCACCCAGGCCGCCAGAGTGCGCCACGGGTGGGTGGCGCTGCTGCGGGCGAGGCGCTCGGTGAACGAGGCGGTGCGTCCGCCGGGTTTGGCTGTTTCGTTGGCTTGCATCGGGTCTCCCCTGTCCGGTCGCGAGCCCTCTCTGGTTGGGGCTCTCTATGGACATGAGTGGCCCTACGCGACTGCTTGTGACAACTCCAGCCAGAAATCTTTGGGCGGCAGCACCTGCTCAGACTCTCTGATGACGCGTGCGCCGTGCATGGTCCGGCGCAGGGCCGTGTACTGCGCGGGCAGGTCGATGCTTTCGACCCTGCGGCGCATGCGGCAGCGGCAGGGGCCCGTCGGGTTGGCGAGGGCGCAGTGCCCGCTCATGAAGCGGTTCAGCTTGCGGCGCGCCCGCGAGACCATCTGGCGCGCCGCGTCCGGCTGGACCTCCAGCACGAGCGCGACGTCGTCGTAGTCCAGCTCGGCGACCTCGCGCAGCAGGTAGGCCAGACGCACGTCGGGGTCCAGGCACTGCAGCATCCCGGAGAGGCACAGGTCGCACATCTCGCGCACCCAGAGGTCGTGGTCGAGATCGGGTACGTCCGGTGCCGGGAGCTCGCCGTCGGCTTCGTAGGCCACGGCCAGCATGCGCATGCTGTCGGTGCGCCGGGCCTGCGCGTAGCGGCCCACGACGCGCCGCGCGATGGTGTAGATCCAGGTGGAGAGAGAGGACTCGCCGCGGAAGCGGGGCAGTCCATCGAGGACGGCGAGCCACACCTCCTGCGCCGCTTCGCGGGCCGCGTCCTGATCGCGCGTCATGCGCCAGCAGATCGAGGAGACGAGGCGCCCGTACTGCTCCACGACAGCTGCGGGCTCTGGCGGCGCAGGAGTCGCCTGCGAGAGTGTTGTCACGCTGACCTCGGCGACGGTGTTGCCGAACGCCGCCGATTCTAGCAGCACGCTCGCAAGAGGATGCCGTTGACGATTTCTGGCCGGAGTTGTCACAGACCGGGGCCATGGACCACTCATGTACATGACAGCCATCGAACGTGCGAAGGGAGACCCAAGATGAAGCCGAGTACCGTGTGGATCGCGACCGTGCTGCTCGCCCTGGGCGTCTGCGGCATCCTCGACGCTGCAGGGGTGGTCGCGTCGAGCCAGACCATTGCGCAATGGTGGCCCATCGCCATCGTCGGCTGGGCAGTCGCCGCGATGATCGGTGAGCGCCGCGTCACGCTGGGCGGGGTCATCTGCGCCGCCATCGGCGTGACGCTCCTGGCTGACGCCCAGGCGTGGGCCAGCGGTGCCGTAGTGTGGTCGGCGCTCGCCATCGCGCTCGGGCTCGCCATCCTCGTCGACGCGATCCTGCGGCGCGGCGAACGTCGCGACGGCGACGCCCCCACCGCTGTCGGCAAAGGCGCCTGCTGAGCGAGCGGTCGCCGGGCGGCCTCGGCGCGGACGCGGCGAGGGCCGGAGGGCGCGGATGGCCTACCATCCGCGCCCTCCGGCCCTCGCGGCCTGCGCGGCCTACGTCAAGGGCTGCTGCTGCGTCATGCAGTGGACGTTGCCGGCCATGCGGGCGAGCTCCCTCAGCTGCAACTGGACGACCTCGCGCCCGGGTAGCAGCCGCGCCAGGGTCTCGCGGGCCGGCGCGTCGTGCGGGTCGTCGAAGCCCGGCATGAGGACCGCTCCGTTGGCGAAGTAGAAGTTGATGTAGGACGACGACAGGCGGTCGCCGTCCTCGTCCAGGCGGCGCCGCGGGTGGTCGATGGTGACGACTTGCAGGGGGCGGCCCGACGCAGTCTCGGCCGCCTCGAGCCGCGCGAGGTTCTCGCGGAGCGGCGCGTATTGGGGATCGGCGGGGTCCTCGCACGACAGCGCGACGACCACGCCCGGCGCGACGAAGCAGGCCAGGCCGTCGACGTGCCCTCCGGTCTTGTCGTCCTCGAGCGCCGCCGCCAGCCAGATGACCTTCTCGACGCCGAGGTGCTCCCTGAGGATGTCCTCGGCGTCCGCCTTCGCCAGCCCCGGATTGCGGCGTTCGTCCAGCACCACGTCCTCGGTCGTGAGCAGCGTGCCCTGCCCGTCGGTGTGCACGGCGCCGCCTTCGAGCGCGATGGGCGCCGTGAAGCCGCGGGCGCCGGTCATCGTGATGATCCGGCCGGCCATCCTGGCCGTCTCGGCGTAGTCGTGATGGAGGCCGCCGTAGGAGGTGTAGCGCCACTCAACGGCGCCCAGCGCGCCGTCCCGGTCGAGGAGGAAGGTCGGCGCCGAGTCGCGCGTCCAGGAGTCGTCGGTCGGCATGCACACGATCTCGACGGCGCCGGGCGCGCCGGCGGGCTGCCCGCAGCAGCGATGGCGCGCCTCCTCGACGTCGCGTGGGGTGGCGATCATGCGCACCGGCTCGTAGCGCGCGAGGCGGCGCGCGACCAGCGCGACCTCGTCGCGCGCCGCCTCCACGTCGAAGAAGCTGTTCTCACGGCACGGCCACGCCATCCAGCAGCAGGAGTGCGGCGCCCATTCGGGCGGCATGGAGAAGCCTGCCTGGGCTGGGGTCTCGCTCATGCCTCGAGTGTAGCGGGCTTGCGGTGCGCCCGCGAGACCATCTGACGGGCGGCGTCATCTGCGCCGCCCTCGGGCTCACGCTGCTGGCCGACGCTCAGTCGTGGGTCGGAGATACGCTCGTATGGTCGGCCGTCGCTCCGCTGAGCGCCCACCACCGCAACCTCATCTCGCTTCTGACCGTCTGCACGGCGGCGGCTCTGCGGGAGAGCATCGTGAGGCCAGTTTCACCCGGATAGGGTGAGGCCGCCCGGCTCTCTCGGGTCGTAGGCTGATGCCGACGACGAAGGGAGGCGCTGTGAGCGCATCGACGACATACCGACCCGTGCTCACCTGGATGCTCTGGCTGCTTGCGGTCCTTCTCGTGGCCACCGCCATCCTTGCGATGGAACTGAGTCTGCAGAACGGGCAGCGCGCCTATTCGCAGCCGGCGCACGTGCAGTCACAGCCGGCGCCGTTGCGCGCCACGATGTCGGGCGACTTCCTCTGGATCAAGGCGGCCTAGTAGCACCGAGACGAGCTGTCTTGCGGCCGGCGGCCGCGTGTCATCCGCCCGCCCCACCGCGGACGCCCTGCGCCTGCTCGTGGTCGTGCTCGTGCAGTGCCTCGTCGGCCTTGTGGTGCGCGGGCCTCAGGTCGAACGTCACCTTCCTCACGGTCCCGTGAACGCGTGGGGAGTCCGGCCTTCGTAGAACAGGTCGATCACCCCGCCGTTGTCACGCCCCATGTCCATGCCGGCGTAGGTCGTGAAGAGCAGCGAGATCGTCTTGTCCGGCCTGCCCTCGCCGATCTGCTTGTCGTCAGCCCAGAGCTTGACCAGGCCGCCAGTGCCCGGCTTGGGCTCGTCGGCCTCTGAGAGCATCCTGACCTTCACGTCGCCCGTCGGGAACGATCGTCCGGAGATGCGCGGGATCATCGTGGTCTGAATGCTCGTGACGTCGCCGGCAGACTCGAAGCGGGACTTGGCCGGCATCGGCGGCAGTATCCCGGGCCGAGGCCCAGCGCACGAGGGCTGGACCGATGAACGGCGCCCGGCCATACTCCTCTGGCCGAGCAGGCAGCCGATCGTAGGAGCAGCATGACGTCCAACAACGACGCACTCGTGACGGCCTTCGGCCTGCCGGTCTTCCTGGCGCCGTGGTCCGGCCGTTTCTTCGAGCCCGTTGAGATCGACCTCGTCGAGGTGCTCGCCGCCGGCCCGCTGCCGGAGGCCGCGGTGCTTCGTGGCCTCCCCGGCCTCACGCCCGCCGACCTGGCGCGCGCCGCGCGCCGGGGCGTCGTCGACCTGGCCAAAGAAGGAGATCGGGTCGCCCTCGCCGGTATTCACGCGCGCTTCGAGATCTGGGCGCTGTTCGAGGGCTGGAAGGACGTCCCCGACGAGGTGGCCGCGGAGCTCAACGAGTGGGAGCTGGCGGACTACGAGGCAGGCGTCGCCGCCGACCTTGCGGTCGGACCAGACGGCGGCATCGGCGCCGCGCAAGGCTCCTCCAGGAACGCCGGCTGCCCGGAGGGCGCCATCGCGATGGCGACGCGAGCGGCACGCGTCTGACGGCGGCGCGGGGTAGCGCTCGACCGCGTAGGCAGTGTCAGGCGCGCTGTCGCGCGCGCGCGCGCGTGCCTGGGCTCGCCTGCACGCCCAGCAGGCGCTGCCGACCGCCGCGGGCATGTGATTCACACTCACGGACGGACTGCTGTAGCCTTGATGCTGCAGAGCACAGCCCAGCACGGCTGGGCCGCCTCTGCGTGCCGTTCGCGTCAGTGAACGGCGAAGCCGCCGAGAGCGTCGCCAGCGGCGCTACATCGGTGAGCGCATCAGCACCAGGTCGGAGGAGTGATCAGCATGGAGAAGGTTCTCATTGTCGGCGCGAACGGTCTCTTGGGGCGCAACATCGTGACCGTCCTCGGCGAGAGCGCGGAGGTCGTGGAGGCGTCACGGTCGGGTTCCTCCGAGATCGTGGACATCACCGACCCCCGCTCGATCGAGCAGCTCTTCGCGCGCATCGGAGAGGTCGACGCCGTCATCTGCGTCGCCGGGATGGTCCCCTTCCTGCCGTGGTCGGATGCGACCGGCGACGACTGGGCCACGGGGCTCGCGAGCAAGCTCATGGGGCAGGTGAACCTGGTCCGCATCGGCGCGCCGTTCGTCCGCGACGGCGGGGCGATGATCCTCACGACTGGCGTGCTGAGTGACCACCCGATCCCGGGCAGCTGCATCGTCACGACGGTCAACTCGGCCGTGGACGGGTTCGTGCGCGCGGCCGCCATCGAAGTCGGAAGAGGCGTGCGTGTCATGGCCGTCTCACCGGGCTGGATCAGCGAGACCATGGAGGCCATGGGGATGGACTCGTCTGCCGGCCTGCCGGCCGCCGAGGTGGCTCGTGTCTACGCCCGGCTTCTCGACGAGGACGTGACCGGCTGCAGCGTGGTGGCCGCGAAGGGCATGTGAGGCGCCGGTGACCTGAAGCCGCTTGGCTGCCTCCTCGAGCCTTCGGCGAGCCTCGAGAAAGGACCTGCTCGCTCCTCCGGACTACGTCCAGCAGATCATGGCGTCTACGTGCTGCACGCGTTCCAGAAGAAGTCCAAGCGTGGCAGCGCGATGCCCAAGCAAGACATGGAGCTCATCCGCAACCGCCTCGAGATGGCGCGGCAGCTCCGCGAGCAGCGGCGGGATACTGGCGAAGGAGAGCTGAGATGACGGACAAGGGA
>JBAXRL010000215.1:0-5345 GCA_037131205.1 Actinomycetes bacterium
GCAACCGCGACATCACCGCGCGCAAGCAGGCGGAGGAGAAGCTGCGCCAGAGCGAGGAACAGCTCGCCAGCGCCGTCGCAGGCTCCGGCGTCGGACTCTGGGACTGGTACCCCCAGACGGGAGCGGAGACGTTCAACGAGCGCTGGGCCGAGATCCTCGGCTACACGCTCGCCGAGCTCGCGCCGACCTCCATCGAGACGTGGCGGAGCCTCAGCCATCCCGACGACCTGCGGCGCGCCGACGAGCTTCTCGAAGAGCACTTCTCCGGGCGCTCGCCGATCTACTCCTGCGAGACGCGCATGCGCCACAAGGACGGCCACTGGGTCTGGGTGCTCGACCGCGGCAAGGTCTCGGAGTGGGACAGCGACGGGCGTCCGCTGAGGATGATCGGCACGCAGCTCGACATCAGCGCGCGCAAGCGCGCGGAAGATTCACTGCGCGAAAGCGAAGAGAAGCACCGCCTCCTCATCGAGAACAGCCACGACATCATCTATACGCTCAGCGCGGACGGGGTGTTCACCTTCGTCTCCCCCGCCTGGACCGCGCTCCTCGGGCACGCGGTCGATCAGGTCGTCGGGCAGCAACTCCAGCACTTCGTCCATCCCGACGATCTGGCGGGGTGCATGGTCTTCCTGCAGGCCGTGATCGAGACGGGGCAGCGGCAAGAGGGCGTCGAGTACCGCGTGCGGCGCCTCGACGGGTCGTGGCGCTGGTACACCTCAAGCGCTGTTCCCTTGAGAGACGAAGCCGGCGCGGTGGTCGGCTTCGAGGGCACCGCCAGAGACGTCACCGAGCGTAGACAGGCGGACGAAGCGCTGCGGGAACAGGAAGAACTATTGGCACGCATGGCCAGGTTCACGGAAGAGCTCCTGGAAGCAGGGGCTGGTGAAGCAGCATATCAAAGGATTCTGGATAACCTCATCTATTTGTCAAAAGCGAAATACGGTGCTTTGACCCTCCTTGATAGAAACACCGGCAAGTTCACCACTGTAGCTGTTGCAGGGATGAAAGACAGTCTGCAAAAGGTGTCGAGACTCCTTGGGTTTCAACTCATAGGCAAGGAATGGAACGACTACTCCATTGAAAACGAAAGGCTGAAAGGACAGCGAGTTTCGCACTTTGCGTCAATGAGCGACCTATCAGCAAGAGTCGTACCAGAAATCGTTTCCAAGGCGATTTCGAAGCTTGTGAATATGGGAGAGGTCACGGTTACCAAGGTGATCGTGAATCAGCAGATGATCGGCGACTTCACATTGATCATGCCGGCAGGAAAGCGATTTGAGAACGAGTACCTCGTTGAGATCTATTCAAGGCAGATCGACATGTTCATCACGCGAATACAGGCGGAGGAGGAGATCAAGCAGCGGAACCAGGAGCTCGCCCACCTGAACGACGAGCTCGTGGGCGAGGCCGCCGCGCTCGCCGAGGCCAACGCCGCCATCACGCGCCTCGCCGCCACCGACGATCTCACCGGCCTCGCCAACCGGCGCTGCTTCTACGACTCCCTGGAGAAGGCCGTCTCGCTGGCGCGCCGCCACGGCAGCCCCCTGGCCCTCGTGAGCCTCGACCTCGACGGCCTCAAGCGCGTCAACGACAGCGCCGGTCACGAGGCCGGCGACGAGGCGCTCACGAGCTTCGCCGCGCTGCTCGCCGCCCTGTGCCGCATCGAGGACCTGCCCGGCCGCCTCGGCGGCGACGAGTTCAGCGTGCTCCTCCCCGGCATCGACCGGAGCGGCGCGCTGGGGCTCGCCGAGCGCGTGCTGGCGGCCGTGCGCTCCTCCCCGGTGCTCGCGCAGCGCGGCGTCACGGTCAGCGCCGGGGCCGCGTTCTGGACGTCGGGCGCGCTCCCCGACGACCTGCTGCGCCGCGCCGACGAGGCGCTCTACGCCGCCAAGCGCGGCGGCGGCGACGCCGTGGCGGGTAACGCCGACGCCGTGGCGGGTGACGCCGACGCCGTAGCGGGTGACGCGTGACCGCGCGCGAGGAGAAGCACCGCCTGCTCGGGCGGCGCCGGCGAGGCGCTCGTGGTGGCTCAGGACAGGGCGCTTCGGCCGGTCGACCGCCTGACCGTGGCGCTCACGGCCTTCTCTGAGCAGGAGCTCACGGCGAAGCTGTGCCTGCCCGCTGTGCGTTCCGCCTGATGACGGCGGCGCCGATGATCGCTCGCGCGCTGGTCGTGCCCGCGGCGCGGCGCCCCTCGTATCAACCCCGATATGGTTGGCCCGCCGAGCTCCATGGCATACTCTGGTCGTCAGACCACTCGATGCGCAGCGGAGGGGGCGTATGAGTCTCTGTCGACTGGTACGCGGTGAGACGAGAGGGGCGCCTGCGACGACATCGCCGCGCGCGTCCGCTGAGCGCCCATGAGCGATACGCAGCATCAGCGTCGCTCCGCGTGGCCACTCATCGTCGGCTTCGCCGTACTCGCCGTGCTCATCGCCGCGGCCGGCTACTGGGCGTGGCGTCAGCAATCGGCGTCGATGCAGCGCCAGGCCGAGCGTTCGCTGGCCGCCATCGGCGAGCTCAAGGCCGGTCAGATTACCGCGTGGATGGGGGAACGCGAGGGTGACGCGGAGACGGTCCGCGGCAATCCTTTGGTGTCGGCCGCCGTGGCCGACAGACTCGCCGGGCGCGACCTCGGCGCCGCGAGCAACCTCCAGACCTGGCTCGACAACCGCCAGCGAAACAACGACTACCGGGACGTCGTGCTGACGTCGCCGAAGGGCGCCGTCCTGCTGCGCTCCCCGAGCACGGCGTCAGACCCGCTCAGCGCGGCGACCAAGGCACTCGTGGCGAAGGCGGCGGCGACAGGTCGCGTGGAGTCCTCCGAGCTCTATCAGGACGCCGACGGAAACGCGCTGCTCGACCTCGTCGCCCCGATCTCCGCGGCGGACGGCGGCGTCATCGCCACGGCGATCCTGCGCAGCGACCTCGACAGCGTCCTCTACCCACTCATCCAGGACTGGCCGCTGCCGAGCAAGTCGGGCGAGACCCTGCTCGTGGAACGCCGCGGCGACCGGGTCGTCTACCTCAACGAGCTGCGCCACCGCAAGAACACGGCGCTCAAGCTGACCGTGCCGCTGAGCAAGACGGACGTGCCGGCCGTGATGGCCGTGCGCGGCCGCCGCGGCGTCGTTCAGGGCGTCGACTACCGCGGCGTCCCCGTGCTGTCGGCCGTCCAGCCGGTGCCGGGCACGCCCTGGTTCATCGTCGCCAAAGAGGACACCGCCGAGGTTCTGGGAGCCATCCGCACGCGCGGCTGGCTCACGGCGGGGTTCGCCCTCCTCCTTGTCGGCCTTGCCGGCGTCGGGGCATTATTCCTGTGGCGCTCGCGCGAAGCGCGGGCCTCGACCGAGATCCTCGAGAGCGAGGGGAAGTTCCGCACGCTGTTCGAGAACATGACCGAGGGCGTGGCCCTGCACGAGCTCGTGGTCGACGCGGGCGGCGCGCCGCTCGACTACCGTATCCTCGACCTGAACCCGGCTTACGAGGCGCAGACCGGCGTGAGCGCCGCGCAGGTCCGCGGCAAGCTCTCCGGCGACGCCTATGGGACCGCCGAACCGCCCTTCCTCGCCGAGTACGCGCACACGGCGCAGACGGGAGAGCCGCGCCGCTTCGAGACCTGCTTCGAGCCCCTCGCCAGGCACTTCGACATCACCGTTGTCGCCCAGGGCGAAGGCCGCTTCGCCACCGTGTTCGAGGACATCACCGAGCGCAAGCAGTCCGAGGAGGATTTGCGGGAGAGCGAAGCGAAGTTCCGCACGCTGCTCGAGAACCTCCCCGCCGGCGTGGTGGTCCACGCCCCCGATACGACGATCCTGCTCTCGAATCCGCTGGCTTCCGAGCTGCTCGGGCTGACCGCGGGCCAGATGCGGGGGAAGGCAGCCATGGACCCGGAGTGGCGCTTCCTCGGCGAGGACGGCGGCGCGCTGCCCCTCGAGGACTACCCGGTCAACCAGGTCTTGTCCTCGGGCCGGGCTCTCAGCAGCCTGTTCATAGGGGTCCGCCGCCCGGGCCATGCCGAACCGGTGTGGCTGCTGTGCAACGCCTACCCGGTCCGCGACGCGAGCGGCGAGCTGTTGCAGGTCGTCGTCACTTTCATCGACGTCACCGAGCGCAAGCAGGCCGAGGACGAGATCCGCCGCCTCAACGCCGAGCTGGAGCAGCGCGTCCTCGACCGCACCGCGCAGCTGGACGCCGCCAACAAGGAGCTCGAGGCCTTCGCCTACTCGGTGTCGCACGACCTGCGCGCGCCGCTGCGCCACATCAGCGGCTTCTCCGAGCTGCTGGCGGCGCGCTCGGCCGACGTGCTGGACGACAGGGGGCGTCACTACCTCGAGACGATCACCACCTCGGTGCGCGAGATGGGCGTGCTCATCGACGACCTGCTGCAGTTCTCGCGCACGGGGCGCACCGCGCTGCAGATCGCGGAGGTCGACATGGAGGCGGCGCTGCGCGAGGCCCTCGAGCCGTTGCGGCGCGAGACCGAGGGCCGCGACATCGAGTGGACCATCGGCGCGCTGCCGCGCGTGGTCGGCGACCACGCGCTGCTGCGTCAGGTGTGGGCCAACCTCCTCAGCAACGCCGCCAAGTACTCGCGCGGCAGGACGCCGGCGCGCATCGAGGTCGGCGTGCGCAACGGCGACGGGGAGCGCGAAGACGTTTTCTACGTGCGCGACAACGGAGTAGGATTCGACATGCAGTACGCGCACAAGCTCTTCGGCGTGTTTCAGCGCCTGCACAGCGCCGCGGAGTTCGAAGGCACGGGCATCGGCCTGGCGAACGTGCAACGCATCATCGACCGGCTCGGTGGGCGCGTGTGGGCCGAGGCCGAGCTCGACCAGGGCGCGGTATTCTGCTTCTCGCTGCCGCGACGAAAGGAGACACCATCGTGATGACCGACGTCCCCGCCATCCTGATCGCCGAGGACAACCCCAACGACGTGGAGCTCACCATCGAGGCGCTCGACCGGCACCACCTCGCCAACCGGGTCATCGTGACCCACGACGGGGTGGAAGCCATGGAGTACCTGCGCCGCGAAGGCGCCTTCAGTGCACGCGTGCCCGGCGACCCCGCCGTCCTCCTCCTCGACATCAAGATGCCGCGCAAGGACGGCCTCGAGGTGCTCCGCGAGATCCGCGCCGACCCAGCCCTCAAGCGCCTGCCGGTGGTCATCCTCACCTCCTCGCGCGAGGAGCAGGATCTCATCACCAGCTACGACCTCGGGGTGAACGCCTACGTGGTCAAGCCCGTCGAGTTCGCCGGCTTCATCGACGCGGTCAAGGAGCTCGGCGTCTTCTGGGCGCTCATCAACGAGCGCCCGCCGAACGGGGTCAAGTAGCGTG
>JBAXRL010000216.1:0-5343 GCA_037131205.1 Actinomycetes bacterium
CCCGCTCGGTCCACGAACGCCCCGCACGCACATCCCTGGCGGGATAGGCCCTAAGGTACGCGGCCCCTGTCGGAGGCCGGCGCATCGATGGGGCGAGCGTTCAACGGGCGCGTGGGTCGATGATCGCCGCGTCCGAGGAGCGCGAGAGCACGTGGCCGACCCGGTGCGGGAAGCTGCTACCATCATGCACACGCGCGGACCGACAGGGAGCCTCTCTCACGGCGCGAAGGCCGCCTCACCGCGTCAGTGCCGGCGAAAGGGGAAGCCACTGCGGCTCGATGCGATCCCTGAGATCAGCGGATTGAGCACGGCGGAGAGGATCCTGCTCGTCGAAGACCTGTGGGACAGCATCGCCGCGGAGGCGGCGCCTCTCCCCGTGCCGCAAAGCCATCTTGATGAGCTGGATCGACGATGGGCGCGATTCGCTGTCGCGCCCGGCGACCTGCTGTCTCTCGAAGAGCTGAAAGCGACGGTCGACGCAGGCAGATGAACCACAGGCTGCGGCTTCTCCCTGAGGTCGCCGGTGACGTCGTAGCTGGTTCTCGTTGGTACGAGGAACGGTCCCCCGGACTCGGCACGGACTTTGCCCGCATGGTCTACGCTCGCAGCGACGAGATCTCCCGGACATGACCATCCCCTTCCGTCCGGTGGCGCGTTCAGCCTTCGGACCGACGAGCGGCGAGAAGGCGGACACGGCGCGCCGCGGCCGCCGCGCCCGTGGACTTCGCGGGCCGCGGCTGCCGGGGTCACGGGATCCGCCGGGCGGGGTAGTGCAGATCGGTAAGATAAGGAATGGCCCTTTCCTTATCTTACCGATTCGCGACATGCCGCCGCGGCGGGTACTGCTGTGAGGGAAGATAAGGAATTCCGGCGAATCCTTATCTTCCCTGCGGCGAGCGAGCCTGCGGAGGGCCGCACGCGACCCGGCAGTTAGGGAATCCTTGTCTTCCCTTTTCGTACTACCCCGCGCCGGGGTCGCTGGGTCGTCGCGGCCGCCGGCGCGGCCGCCCGCGCGCGGCCGCCGGGAGCGCTGCCGGCTGTGCACCCGCCGGGCGCGCCCGGCGGGCGCCCCATTCGCGGCTCGCCGGCGCCTGAGCGACGGGGATGGTCACGTCGGCCGAATCCGTTGGCGGTACTTCCAACGATACCGTTGGAAGTACCGCCAACGGAGAACGCTCGCACAGCGACTATGCCGGCGGCGGCGACCACGGCCTTCCGCGGCCGCGCCTCACGGAAGACCGGGCCGCGGCCGCCGGAGCCGCGCCGCCCGAAGCGCGCGACGAGGCGCGCGGGCAAGCGACCAGCGGCCGCTGAAGATGCGGGGCGGGATGGCTGTCCCCTCAGGAAGCGGCCTTCCCTCTCTTCCCCCGGCAGCCGCGGGCCTGCGGACGGCCGGGCACGATGAGAAGGTCGAGGCTGCGGCCTTCCTCACAGGGGCGGCGTCGCCGCCGCGGATGGCTGCCCGCGGGGAGCGCCGCCGGCTGGGCGGCCGGCGGGAGCGGGCCGGCGGCCCCGGCGGCGGAAGGCTGCGAACCGGCGGCGCGGCGCCTCCTACTCGCTCTCCAGCGCGATCCGCACGGCCGCGAGCTCGTCGGCCCGGGCGGCGAAGGCATCGACGACGACGGGATCGAACTGGCTCCCGCGGCCGTCGACGATGACCTCGCGCGCCGCAGCGTGCGGCATGGCCGGCTTGTAGCTGCGTTTCGAGCGCACGGCGTCGTAGACGTCGGCGACGGCCATGATGCGCGCCGCCAGAGGGATCGCCTCGCCGGCCAGGCCTTGCGGATACCCGCCGCCGTCCCATTTCTCGTGATGAGACTGCGCGATCTCGATGCCCATCACGAGGAAGGCGTTGCTCGGATACTCGGCCAGGACCGCCCTGAGCGTGTCCGCGCCGAGCGTCGTGTGGCGTTTCATCTGCTCGAACTCCTCGGCGGTGAGCTTGCCCGGCTTCAGCAGGATCGCGTCGGGGATCGCCACCTTGCCGATATCGTGGAGCGGCGCGGCGCGCTCGAGGTTGTCGATGTGCTGATCCGTGCAGACCGCGGCGTACTTCGGGGCGCGCCTCATCTCCTCGGCGAGGATCCGGCAATAGGTCCCGACGCGCTCCAGATGCCGACCGGTGTCGTCGTCGCGATACTCCGCCAGCTTCGCCAGCGCGAAGATGGTCGCCATCTGCGCGCTGACGATCTCCTCGACCTTCTGTTGCACGAGGTCCTCGAGGTCGCGGCTGTGCCTTTCCACCTCGACCTGGAGGCTTCGCAGGCGGAGGTGGGTCTCGACGCGTGCATACACCTCCTCAGCCTGAAACGGCTTGGTCACGTAGTCCACGGCCCCCAGGGAGAGCGCCTTCACCTTGTCCTCGGCCTGCGTGAAGATCGCGCTGACGAAGATGACGGGGATGTCCTTCAGCCTGGTGTCCGCCTTGAGACGCCGGCACACCTCGTAGCCGTCCATCCCCGGCATGTCGACGTCCAGAAGGACGAGGTCGGGTGGGTCGGCCTGGGCGGCCATCAGGGCATGCTCGCCGCTGAGGGCCGGACGCGGTTCGTACCCGCGCCCCCCGAGCAGCTCGGACAGCAGCTCCAGGTTGGCCGCGGCATCGTCCACGATGAGGATGCTTGCGGCGGCGGCCGGCCGGGACGCGCGGGACGTCATGAGGGCTCCTCCTCCAGCGCGCGAAGCAGCGCCGCATAGTCGAAGCGCGCGACGAGCTTGCGAAGCTCCTCGCCGGCCTCCGGATTCGTGGCGGCGACCCGCCCGGCCAGCTCCAGCAGGCGGCCGCGACGAGCGCGGACGGCGGCCTCGCGGATCTGCTCCCTGAGCTCCGCGGGCAGGGCGTCCAGCATCTCCCGCGTCAGGGCCGGCGGCAGCTCCGCGGCCACCGCTTCCGCTTCAGCGAACTCGGCGTACACGTAGCGCACCCCTGTCAGCAGCCGGATCTGCTCGAAGAGCTCCGCCGGCCGGAAGGGCTTGGCCATGAAGGCGTCGGCGCCGGCCGCCAGGGCCTGGTCCCTGGCCTCATCCGTGGCGCCGGCGGCAAGCATGATGATCCTCGCCGCGGCGCCTCCCGGGCTCTGGCGGATGCGGCGGGTGGCCGCGGCGCCGGCCATGTCGGCGATCCAGTCGGCCATGACGACAAGCCGCGGGCGCCGGCTCGCGAACGCCGCCGCCGCCGCGAAGCCGTCGGCGGCCTCGAACACGTCGAACCCCGCCTCACCCAGCATGTCGCGGAGGAGCGTGCGGCCGTCCGGGTCGTCGTCCACGACCAGCACCCGGCAGCGGGGCTGGTCGGCCGCGAGCCGCAGGACGTAGCGAGCGGCGGTATCCGCCGCCGCCGCCGCCGCCGCCGCCGCCGCCGCCGCCTCGGAAGCCGCCCCCAGGGGGACCTCAAGGCGGAAGCTGCTGCCCACGCCCACCTCGCTGGTGACGCTCAGGTCGCCGCCCATGAGCAGCGCGAACCGGCGGCTGATGGCCAACCCCAAACCAGTGCCGGAACCACGGAGCCGGCCCGACGTGGTCTGCTCGAAGGGCGCGAAGAGGATGTCCATCTCGTCGGCGGCGATGCCTGGGCCGGTGTCTTCGACCAGGACCACCAGGCGCGCTGCTCCCGCACCCTGCCCCACGGCCAAGGCGCGGAACAGGACGCCGCCGGTGTCGGTGAACTTCACGGCGTTGCTCAGAAGGTTGGTGAGGATCTGGCGCAGCTTGAGCTGGTCGGCGACGACGTAGCGCGGCGCGCCGTCGAACCCCTCCGCGCCGAAGGTCAGCGTCTTGGCTTCGGCGCGGGCGCGGAACACCAGGGCCAGGTCTTCAAGCAGCTCCCGCAGGTCGAAGGTGGTCGGGTCGAGGAGCAGCCGTCCGGACTCGGCCTTGGACAGCTCCAGGATGTCGCTGAGAAGCGCCAGCAGGTGCTCCCCGCTGCGGTTGATGATCGCCACCCGGTCGCCCTGCCGAGCGGTGAGCTGCGGATCGTGCCGCAGGAGCTGCGCGAACCCGATGATGGCGTTCAGCGGCGTGCGGATCTCGTGGCTCATGTGGGCGAGGAAGCGGCTCTTGGCGGTGGTGGCCGCCTGCGCCTGCACCGCCAGGTCGTTGGCGCGCGCGACGGCCTCCTCCATCTGGCGATTGACGTCGCGCAGGCGCTGCTCCGTCAGCTTGATCGCGGTGATGTCCCAGTTGGTGCCGATCATGCGCGTGGCCCGCCCGGAGGCGTCGCGCCGCACGAGGGCGAGGGCGCGGATGTCGCGCACCGTTCCGTCCGGCCGGACGACGCGGAACTCGGTGTCGAACTCCTTCTCGCCGCGCAGCGCCATCTGGAACTCGATGTCGCCGCGCTCGCGGTCGTCGGGGTGAAGCCCCGCCTGCCAGGCCTCGTAGGCGCCGCCGAACCGCTCGCGCGTGACGCCGTAGAGGGCGAACATCTGGTCGTCCCAGGTGAGCGTGTCGCCGGCGAGGTCCAGGTCCCAGACACCGACGCCGCCCGCCCGCGCGGCCAGGGACAGGCGGTCGACGGCCTGCCGCAAGGCTTCCTCGGCCCGTTTGCGCGCGTTGATGTCGAGCTCCGTGCCGGTCATTCTGAGGGGGCGACCGTCACTGTCCCACTCCGAGACCCTGCCCTGGTCCAGCACCCAGACCCAGTGGCCGTCCTTATGGCGTACGCGCGCCTCGCAGGCGTAGATCGCCGACTGCCCGGAGAAGTGCTCTTCGAGGAGCTCGTCGGCGCGCTGCAGGTCGTCGGGGTGGGTGAGGCTCCGCCACGTCTCGATGGAGGTCGGAGCGAGCTCGGCCAGCGTGTAGCCGGCGATCTCGGCCCAGCGCTCGCTGAACGTCTCCGCTCCCGTCTGCGGACGCCAGTCCCAGAGCCCGACGCCGGAGCCTTCGACGGCATTCGCCAGTTGCTCCTCGCTCTGGCGCAGCGCCTCCTCCGCCTGCTTGCGCTCCGTCTGGTCGATCATGACGGTGAGGAAGTGCTGCTGCCCCGCGCTCTCGATGATCTCCCCGGAGAAGAGGCCGTCGAGGATGGCGCCGTCCTTGCACCTCACCTTGAGCTCGCGATCGCGGGCGTGACCCTGCGCCTGGAGCTGCTCCGCCACGGCGCGCTGCTGCTCCGCCTCGACAAAGAGGTCCAGCTCCTCGCTGGAGTGGCCGAGGACCTCCTCGCGGGAGTAGCCGAGCACGCTCAGGAAGGCCTCGTTGACGTCGGTGAAGCGGCGTTCCGGCAGGCTGCTCACCGCCATCAGGGCGGGGTTGCCGTGGAACAGGCGCTGGAACTTCTCCTCCGATATCTTCAGCGCCGTCACGTCCTTGGTCACGCCGAACAAGGCCGGCTCTCCGTCCCAC
>JBAXRL010000217.1:0-5321 GCA_037131205.1 Actinomycetes bacterium
GTACACGCGCCTGGCGGCGCTCTTCACGCCGCTGGCCAAGGCGTGCTGCACTGAGATGGCCAACACCGTGGCCTACGAGTCGCTGCAGATCCACGGCGGCTCCGGCTACATGCGCGACTTCGCCGTGGAGCGTCACAGCCGCGACGCGCGCATCACCAACATCTACGAGGGCACGACGCAGCTGCAGGTCGTGGCCGCCATCGGCGGCGTGCTCGGAGGCACTCTCGTTGCCCGGCTCGACGAGTACGACGCCGAGGACTTCGGCGCGACGCCGGAGCTGCTGGCGCGCCTGCGGCACGCCCGCGCGCGTATGGCGGAGGCGGTCGCCCGCGTGCGCGAGCAGGGCGACGCGCGCTTCCGCGACTTCCACGCCCGCCGGCTGGTGGAGATGGCCACCGACGTGAGCTGCGGCTACCTGATGCTCCGCGCCGCGCAGGACGACGCGCGCAAGCTGCTGGCGGCGCGCTACTTCGTGGACGCCATGACAGCGCGCGTCGAGGGCGCCGCGATGCAGGTGCTCGCCGGCGACCCCGCGATGCTCGACGCGCTCTCCACGCTCGGTCGCGACCAGCCGACGCGAACCCTCGCATCTGATAGGCCCTGAGTCAGCGTAGGGAAGGCGCACCCGCGCGGCATTCGCCGCGGCGCGCGACGCCGAGTGCAGCTTCCAATCGCGATGGGAATGATGTTGACGTCGGCTCTTTGGATGCCGCGTCGCAGCGGAGCGATCCGGCAGGCGAGCGCGGCGCAATCCCTTATGTGGAGGTGGGATGATGAAGCAGTTCAGGTCGTTGGCGCTCCTCGTCGTGGCGGCCGCCCTCCTTGTGGCCGTCTTCGTCCCGGCGGCGGTCGCGGGATCCACCGGTGTGAAGATCAAGCTCAGGGGCCCCAGCGCCGCCGACAACGGCGCGATGATCAAGCTCACCGCGACAATCCGCAACAGTCTGAAGTACGGCGGAGGCAACCGCGTCGCCACCATCATGCAGAACCAGGACGGCGGTTTGAAGCGCATCGGGTCCAAGGCCGTCACGTGGTCCCTGGGCGGCTCCAGGGGAACCGTGACCTTCTGGGTCAGGGCGACGGCCTCGGCGATGGGCATCGCCAGGTACAGGGCCGCCTGGAGGAATCCGGGCGGGACCACCCGCAGCAACGTCCTCATGGTCGAGATCGACTGATCGGCGAGGCGCCGGCAAGCGGCCCGCGAGCTCGAAGAGCTCCGTCGCGGGCCGGACCGGCGCATCGTCGCGCCACCGCTCCCGCGCCCACGATTCAAGCCGCCGGGCGGCCCTGCCGATACTCCTTGCTGCAAGCGTCGGGCGGGAGATCGCCGCGGACCTCGAAGCCGGCGCACCGGGCGCCGGGTGCTTCGTTCCGCGGAGGGAGGAGAGAAGATGAGGCAGGCAAGGGTGTGGATGGTGTTGGTGCTGGTGGTGGCGTTCGCCGTCATCATTCTCGCCCCGGCGGTCTTCGCCGGCGCGATGGCGCCGGTCGTGACGCTCAAGGGACCGTCGAGTGTGGACCTGAACGCCACCTTCGCGGTGGCCGGCGTCGTGAAGAACACCAACGGCGGCGAGGGCGCCAAGTACGTGATCATCAAGAAAAGGTCCAACAACTCCTGGAAAAAGGTCGCGCAGGTCAAGGCCAACTGGCTGAACGGCGACAAGGGGCTCTTCTCGGCCACGCTCAAGGCGACGAACCCGACCATGAGCCTGATCAAGTATCGGGCGTTCTGGGAGGCCGGCGGGGTCGTGGGCCACAGCAAGACGCTGACCATCGCCGTCCAGTAGTCGGGGGCGCGCGCCGAGCGGCCGCGGAGCCGCACGAACGGCGCCGGCGGCGTGCGGAGCGGCCCTGAGGGCCGGCCGGGCAAAAGACGCCCGGCCGGCCCTCAGGCGTAGCTCTCCACCCTGTTCTTGCCGGCGCGCTTGGCCTTGTAGAGCGCCGCGTCGGCGGTCCCCACGAGATCCTCCGCCGAGTTCGTCCTGTGCGGGAAGAGGGCCACGCCGATGCTCACCGTGAGCCGTGCCAGACTCTCGCCATCGCTGTCGGTGAAGTGCGTCGCGCCGACCCTGCGGCGGATGCGCTCCGCCACCTCCTCGGCGCCGTGGTTGTATCCGGGGGCGGGCGGCGCGTCGGCGTCGGCGTCGCCCGCCTGCGCCGGCGCGCCGGCCCGGCCCATCGCCCTCTGCGTCTCGGGGACAGCCACCATCGGCGTGTTGGGAAGGATGACGGCGAACTCCTCGCCGCCGTAGCGAGCCGCGATATCGAGCTTGGCGCGCAGCTCCGACCGGAGCACATCGGCCACCTCGCGCAACACGGCGTCGCCGGCCAGGTGCCCGTGACGGTCGTTGAAGGCCTTGAAGTCGTCGAGGTCGATCATCAGCAGCGACACCGGCGTGCCGTACCGCCGCGCCCGCGCGATCTCCTGCTCGAGGCGCTCGTAGAAGTAGCGGTGGTTGAACAGGCCCGTGAGGCCGTCGGTGATCGCCCGGCCCTGCTCGCGCCGGTAGAGGCGCGCGTGCTCGATGGCCACTGCCGCCTGCTCGCCGAGGGCTCGCCCCAGGGCGACCTCCTCGTCATTCCAGTGACGCTCCACCGCCGTCTCGACGAGCACCATGACGCCGAAGGGTTGGTCGCGGTAGACGAGCGGCACGTTGAGATAGGAGAGATCGCCGTACTTGTCCATGATCGCTCGCGTCGCGCCGGCCAGCCCAGGGTCGGAGTACATCTGCCGGGCGACCTGCTTCGCCTCGAGGAAGGCGCGCTCCTCGGGCTCGTCGTCCAGCGAGAACGTCCTGTGCATGCTGTCGGGCTCCGGGCGCTCCGTGTGCCGTTGCCAGAAGGCGACCGGCGTCACCGTGTTCGCGGCGGCGTCGTACTCCTGGATCTGGCACTGCTCGGCGCCCAGTGCCTGGGCGGTCGTTCGCGCCACGATGGCGAGCACCTCGTCGAGCTCGACGCTGCTGCTGATCGCGCGTGTGGATTCGAGGAGCAGGCCGAGCTGACGGTTCTGACGCTCGGTCTGATCGAGCAGCTGCGCGTGATGGATGGCCGCCGCCGCCTGCTCCCCCAGGACGGCGGCCAGTTCGCGCTCCTCCCGAGTGAAGCGGCGTTCCATCTCGGTCTCGATGAACACCAGCAGCCCCATCGATTCACCCTCGTAGACGAGCGGCACGTTGAGGAACGTCTTCTCGCCGTTGTCGATCATCCACTGCCGGTTGCGCTCGTCCAGGGCGGGGTCGGACACGAGCTCTTCGACGATCTCGCCGCTCAGGAGCATCTCCCGGTCGGCGGGGAAGTCGACCAGGCGGTACGTACGGCCGACGTGCTGCTCCCAGCCCGGCTCGCGGTCCCGCGGGTCGTAGGCGATGATGGTGATGGAGTCGTTCGCCTGGTCGTAGGTGTCGATGGCCGCTTCGGCGGTGTCGAGCGCCTGGCGCGCGGCGCGGGCGATGGTGGCCAGGAGCTCGTCGAGGCGGATGGTGGAACTCACCGCCCGGCTGGCCATGAGCAGCGCCTGCAGGCGCCGGTTCTGCTCCGCCTCGCGGCGGAACATGCGCGCGTTGTACACCGCCACGGCCGCGGTGACCGCGAGAACCTCGAGCAGGCGCAGGTCGTCGCGGCTGAAGCGGCGCGGCGCACGCGTCTCGATCAGGGTGAGCGCGCCGATCACGTCGTCCTGGAAGACGAGCGGCACGGAGAGCACGCTGAGCTCGCCCCAGCGGCGCATGATCTCCACGTCCTCGGCGCCCAGCGAAGGATCGTCCGCCTGGTACTCGCGCACAGCGCGTTCCCGCAGGAGGAGCCCGTAGCTGGGCCGCTCCGCGACCGGGTACACCCCACCCAGCCACTCGCGATCGCGAGCTGTGATCTCCGGCGACCACAAGGCCGTGGCGACCAGGGCCTCGCTTTCGGGCCGGTACTCGTAGATGTCGCACTCCCACACGCCGAGCGCCTCGGCGACGCGCTGTGCGACCACCGACAGCATCTCGTCAAGGTCGGGGCTGTCGGAGATGGCGAAGCTGACGCCGGACGCTACGTCCAGGACGTCAGGCTCGCGGTGACGTCCGCTCACTGCGTCAGCTCACCCCCGCCGCTACGTCTCCGCCTGGGAGCTCCTTCAGAGAGCGACCCGGGCCGCCGCCGGTCTCGGGGGCGCGGGCCGGTGGCGCTTGCCCACCGCGACGAGCGTGCACGGCACGGCGGCGAGCCGGACCTGGGCCAGCGTCCTGATCGGCACAGGTTCCAGGCCACCGACCGAGGCAAGCTGGGGGGCGCGCCGACCGGCTCCTCGGGATGAGGCGCGCCGACGAGCCGCGCCTGCGGCGGGCCGGCGCGGATCTCGAGGCGGCGGGTCGGGAGGCCGGCGCGGGAGGCGCCGGCCGGCCAGACCGCGACGCCCGGCGAGCCGCGGCGAACACGTCCGTCGAGGCCTCGAGCTCGTCCAGAAGAGGATAGCGGTCGTGCTCGGGTCCGGCCGTGACGACCGCGTCGTGACTCGGGAACACCGCGCACCACCCTTCTCGTTGCCTTGCCGCCAGCTTACCAGATGGGCGTCCGCAGCCGCGATGTGTCCACGGGCGCATCCGTATGTGCAGACCTGGCGGGATAGGCCCTAAAGCTTCAGCGACCCCTGCCGATACTTCTCAACGGTACCCCCTTCAGAGGGCCGGGACCGGCAGGAGCAGCCGGTCCCGGCCCTCCCCCTTTCCTCTGGCGACCCATCCGGGCATGTGTTACCGTTCGGCTGAGCTACCGGGAGACTCTCTTGATCTACTGCGTCGTGCCGCTCGAGCTCGGCGAAGAGGCCTACCTCCGCCTCGTCGAGCACTACGAAGACAACCCGAACGTCAAGGTCATCATGGACCGCCGTCACGGCGAGCGCCGCGGCGACCGTTCGGGCGGCGGCGCCCGCGGCACGCGGGACCGCCGGCGTCGCCGCGCCCCCGGCGCCTTCGACATCTGACCAGCCCGGCCGACGCGAAGGACGCCATGAGCGAACCCCTGCCCCGCGGCAGCGAGACCCGCCTCGTGCTCACCCATCTCATGCAGCCCGCCGACGCCAACTTCATGGGCAACATCCACGGCGGCATCATGATGAAGCTCATCGACGAAGCCGCCGGCGCCTGCGCCTACCGCTTCTGCCGCACCAAGGTGGTCACGGCCGCCATCGACCGCATCGATTTCCATCACTCCGTGCAGGTGGGCAACCTGGTGCGGCTGCTCGCCAACGTCAACTTCGCCGGCAAGACGTCGGTGGAGGTGGGCATTCGCGTGGAGGCCGAGGACCTCACGACCGGGATGGTCGCGCACACCAACTC
>JBAXRL010000218.1:0-5267 GCA_037131205.1 Actinomycetes bacterium
GAAAAGGCGTCTGTACGTGCCTTGCGTGAGGATACGCGCCCCGCCCGGGCGGGGCAAACGCGTGGTCGCGATGGCGCCTGCTTCTGGCGACGGCGGCGGTCTCCTCTTCTTGAGGCCGCCGCGTCGCGTCGGCGACCGGCCCCGGGGCGACGGCCGCCGTTGACCGTGCTACCCTGTGAGGCTCCGCATGAGGAATGCCGCGGCCGCCGGCGAATGAGCCCATGGGGCCGGCGCGCGGCCCCGAAGGCGCTCAAGGCGCCGGCCGGGACGCCGACAGCAGGACTGGAGCATGACCAGACTCTCGCACAGATCCCTCGCCATCATCGTCCTCGCGTTGTGCGCGGTCGCGTTGGCGGCTGTCGCCGCGCCGCGCGCCCGCGCCCTGAGCTACACCGACGTGCCCAAGTCGCACTGGGCGCGCGTCGCCATCGAGGCGGTCACCGAGCGCGGCCCCACGGGCCACAAGGTCCTCGACGACTACGGCGCGCTCTTCATGCCGGAGAAGAACATCACCCGCGAGCTGCTGGCGCGCTCCCTGGTGCTCGCCTCCGGCAACTACGGCGAGAACGTCAAGGCCGTCGCCATCACGGACGTGGCCGCGGACGACCGCTACTACGACGTCATCCAGGTGGCGCTGGCACACGGCTACATGAACCTGGGCGCGGACGGCGCCTTCAGGCCGCAGGACGCGGTGCCGGCCTCTCAGGCGGAGGTGGCGGTCATCCGTTGGCTCAAGGAGCGGTATTCGTCGTCCGACTGGACTCTGCTCACGAGCCTCAAGCCGTCGCGCTGGCAGCCCAACGAGGGCTGGCAGACCGGAGCGCCCGCCTATCTCCCCTACGTCGTCGCTTCCCGGCAGCTGCAGCTCCGCTTCAACCATTCCACGGAGGCCGATGGGCACGAGGTCACTCCCAACCAGGCCATCGATCGCGGCGAAGTGGCCTACATGTTCTGGCGCGCCTACGCGGTGAGCGGCGAGTGGATGCTGTACGGCCTCGCCGACTACAAGAGCGTCACCTTCCCGCCGCTCAGCGAGCGGCAGAAGGAGATCGCGAGCTTCGCCCTCAAGTTCGTCGGCTACCCCTACATCTGGGCCGGCGAGTACCCGACGAAGAGCTCGCCGTATGGCGCGCAGGCGTCCGGCGGCTTCGACTGCTCGGGCTTCGTCTTTTACGTCATGAAGATGCACTTCGACTACCCCATCACGGTCAACGAGCGCGGCGGCCACGACATGGCCGCGCGCGCCAAACCGCGTATCACGCGCAAGGAGCTGCAGTGCGGCGACCCCATCTTCTTCGGACCCAAGGGGCCGAAGTCGAACGTGGAGTCCATCTACCACGTGGGCCTGTATCTCGGCGACGGCTGGTTCATCCACTCCACGGGTTCCACGGACGGCGTCACGCTCTCGTCGCTCGACAGCTCGAGCTACTACAAGCAGTACTTCGCCTGGGGCCGCCGCCTGCTCAAGCCCTCCGAGCTGCCCGCCGCGGCGACTGAGGCTCCGCCGGCGCCGGATTCGCCCGTCCAGGCCGCGCCGGATCAGGCCGTCCAGGCCGCGTCGGCCCCGCCCGTCCAGGCGTCTCCGCGGCCGGCGGCTGCCGACTGACGCCGCGGCCGGCCGCCGCCGCCCGACGGGGTAGTGCGAATCGGTAAGATAGGGAATGGCCCTTTCCTTGTCTTGCCGATTCGCGACATGCCGCCTCGGCGGGGTAGTACTGTGAGGGAAGATAAGGAATCCCGGCGGATCCTTGTCTTCCCCCCGGCGAGCGAGCCTGCGGACGGCCGTACGCGACCCGACAGTCAGAGAATCCTTATCTTCCCTTTTCGCTTGCCCCGCGACGCGCCCGCCCGCCCGACGCCCCAGTGCTCAACATCCGCTGAGCGCCCGCCCGCCGCGGCGGGTCTCGGCCAAGGCGGGGCTGGCCTACGGTCGCCGCCGTGCCGTACACTCCCGCTCAGAACGGTCGAATCACCTTGGGGGTGCTTCCGTGTACGCACTGCTGAACAAGGCATCTTCGCTAGTGGTCTTTGCCCTGCTGATCGCGCTCGCCGCGGGGGCCGGCGCGGCGTTCTCGGCCGGTGCGTACGGCGCTCCCCCGGTCGGCTCCACCGACCCGGGGCTCACGCTCACCGCCACGCCCGGTACGGTGCGCAGCGACCAGTCCACCAGGATCGTCGCGCACATCGACGTACCCGGGGCCGCGTTGCAGGTCGCCCGCAGATACGCCGGCGAGAGCGAGTTCACCTGGCTGAGGATACTCACGACTGACGCCGACGGCGGTGCGAGCTGGGAGCCCCGCTCGCGGCGCACCGTGAGCTACCGTGTGGAGTTCGCCGGCGACGCGACCTTCGCGGCGGCGAGCGCAGAGGCCACGGTGAGCGTGCGGCCGCGCGTCGTACTCTCGACATCCTCCACGGGGACGGTCTTCACCGGCGACCGCGTTACCGTGCGCGTGGAGGTCTCCCCCACTCATCCGGGTGGCACGGTCGAGCTCGAGCAGTGGGACGGCGCGGCCGGCGAGTGGCGCGTTCTGCAGTCGCTCGCCCTCGGCGACGACTCGCGGGCGCGGTGGGTGTGGCGGCCGGAGAACGCAGGTCTCCAGAAGCTGCGCGCGCGCATCGCCGCCGACGCCGAGCATGTCGCCGGCGCCAGCGGCGTCCGCAAGCTGGAGGTGCTCGACGCCAGCAACCCCTACGGCGTCCCCGGCAAGTACCCCCATCTCATCCTCATCGACCTGTCGCAGTACAAGCTCTACTACTACGAGCGCGGACGGGTCGTGAAGGTGTTCGACTGCGTCCTCGGGCGTCCGTCGCTGCCCACGCCGCGCGGCCACTACAAGATCTACGCCAAGGACCCCAACATGTATGGTCCGTATGGCCCCCGGCGCATGCGCTATCTCGGCGCCTACGCGATCCACGGCACCAACGAGCCCTGGCTGCTGAGCCGCTACCCGCGCAACTACTCGCACGGCTGCACGCGGCTCTCCAACCCTCACATCCTGTGGCTCTTCGACCGCGTGCACGTCGGCACGCCGGTATGGAACGTGCCGTGAGCCGGGTCGTCGCGCGCCGCTGAGACGCCGCCGGCCCGGGGCGGACGGGTCAGCCCGGCGCGGACGGGTCAGCCCGGCGGGGCGGACGGGTCAGCCCGGCGGGGCGGCCGCGCCGGCCCGCCCTCAGCCGAGCTCCGCGTACTGCCGCTCGTAGTACTCGCGCCACTCCCCCGACTTGATCTTGCGCCACCAGGCGGGGTTGTCGCGGTACCAGGAGACCGTGCTCTCCAGGCCGGTCTCGAACGGCGTGGCCGGGCTCCAGCCGAGGGCGCGCAACTTGCCGCAATCGATCGCGTAGCGGCGGTCGTGCCCAGGGCGGTCGGTCACGTAGCGGATCAGCTCCGGGCTCTTGCCCAGCAGCTCGAGGATGCGGTGAGTGATCGCGAGGTTCTGCACCTCGTTGCCGCCGCCGATGTTGTACACCTGGCCGGGGACGCCCTTGCGCAGGACGAGGTCGATGCCGGAGCAATTGTCGCCCACGTAGAGCCAGTCGCGCACGTTCAGGCCGTCGCCGTACACCGGTAGTTGCAGGTCGTCGATGGCGTTGGTGATGAACAGTGGGACGATCTTCTCCGGGTACTGGTACGGGCCGTAGTTGTTGGAGCTGCGGGTGATGAGGACTGGCGTTCCGAAGGTGCGGTGGTAGGCCAGCACGAGGAGGTCCGCGCCGGCCTTGCTGGCGGAGTACGGGCTGGACGGCGCCAGGTCGGACTCCTCGGTGAACGAGCCCGTCTCGGTGGAGCCGTACACCTCGTCGGTGGAGATCTGCACGTAGCGCGCGATCCCGAGCGCGCGCACCGCCTCGAGCAGCGTGTGCGTGCCGAGCACGTCGGTGCTGATGAAGTCCTGCGGGCCGCTGATGGAGCGGTCGACGTGCGTCTCGGCGGCGAAGTTGATCACCGCGTCGGCGCCCTGCAGCGACGCGCGCACCACGGCGGCGTCGCAGATGTCGCCCTTGACGAAGGTGTAGCGGGCATCGTCCTCGACATCGCGCAGGTTCTCGAGGTTGCCGGCGTAGGTGAGCTTGTCGAGGTTGACGACCTCGAGGTCGTCGTAGCGCCGCAGCATGAAGCGCACGAAGTTGGAACCGATGAAGCCGGCGCCGCCGGTCACTACGAGTCTCACGATGTCGCCTCCGTGTGGTCAGCGCCGGCCGGTCAGCCGAGCGGGATGAGCCTGTCGACCGCCTCGGCCACGCCGGCCGCCCAGTGCGGCAGCCGGGGGATGGGGCGCTCGCTGGCGAGCGCCGAGAAGGCCGGCCGGGGCGCCCGCCGACCCGCCTCGGCGGTGGTGATCGGCACGACCTCGACGTCGAGGCCGGCGAGCTGCACGACCTCGCGGGCCAGCTCGCACCACGAGCAGTAGCCGCTGCCGGCCATGTGGTAGATGCCGGGGGCGAGGCCCTGGCGCAGCGCTTCGTCGACGGCCGCGGCCAGGTGGCCGGCGTAGGTGGGCGAGCCGACCTGGTCGTCCACGACCCGGAGCGGCTCGCCGGCCGCGGCCTTCTGGGGCGCGGCCGCGAGGATCGTCTTGACGAAGTTCCTGCCCGTGTCGCTGAAGAGCCATGCGGTGCGCACGACGATGCCGCGCACCCAGCTCAGCACCTCCGCTTCGCCGGCGAGCTTGGTACGGGCGTACACGCCGAGCGGGTTGGTGGGGTCGCTCTCCACGTACGGGCTGCCCTTGAGGCCGTCGAAGACGTAGTCGCTGCTGAAGTACACGACGGTGGTGTGGGTGCCGCGCACTGCTCTGACGACGTTGCGCGTCCCCTCCACGTTGATGGCTTCGGCGAGGGCGGGATCGGCTTCGGAGCCGTCCACGTCGGTGTAGGCGGCCGTGTGCAGGACGATGTCGGGGGCGAAGCCATGCACGGCCGCGTACACCGCATCCGCGTCGCGGATGTCGAGCGCAGCCTCCCCGCTGAGGAACACCTCCCCCTCGAGCGTCCTCGCGAAGGCCGTGGCCAGCTGGCCGCCGGCGCCCGTGACGAACCAGCGCAGCATGTCGCTTCGCCGGCTGCGCCTAGCGCAGCTCGACGCCCCAGTCGTAGGGGATCGCGGGCGTGTCGTGCGGGAGCTCGTTCTGATCCGGGTCGTCGTACTTGTAGACCTCGGTGGGCGCGTTGACGATGTACGCCTCCTCGGGGCTCACGCACTTCCAGCCGTGCCAGAGGCCGGGCGGCACGCGCACCAGCAGCGGGTTGTGCTCGCCGAG
>JBAXRL010000219.1:0-5225 GCA_037131205.1 Actinomycetes bacterium
CGCGCCGTCACCTCGCCGAGGTCGCGGGCGCGGGCGCGCACCGCCTTGAGGTCGCGCTCGGCGGTCTCGGCGGCGATGCGCGCCGTGCGCTCCACCGACGAGCACTCCCCTGCCGCCTCTCGCGCGGCATCCTGCTGGCGCGCGGCGATCGTCAAGGCCGCCTCCTCGCGCACCTCCCGCGAGCGCACGGCATCGAGCTTCTCACTGAGGCCCTCGAGGGCGGCCCGGCGCTCGAGGAGCAGCGCCGCCGGCACGCCGCTGGCCAAGCCCATGTGCCCGGAGCTCGGGCGGTAGAACTCTCCGTCGCGGGTCACGGCCAGACCCATGAACCCGTCGGGGACGGCGTGCAGATCGTCGACGATCACCACGTCCACCAGAGCACTCTCGAGCTCGTCGCGGCCCTCCAGGCTCACCCGATCGATGAGGGGCGCCGCGCCGGGGAACGCCAACGAAGGGCGCGGCCTGACCAGCGGCACGACGAGGCGCACGAGGCCCACTCCGGCGTCCTTGAGAGCGCTCAGCAGCGACCAGTGGTCCACCCCTCGCGGCACCGCCAGAGCCCCCGAGACCTGCGCCAACGCCGCCGCCAGAGCGCGCTCGTAGCCCGCCTCACAGGTGAGGGCGCCGGCCAGCGAGACGGTGCCCGGGTAGGCACCGGCAACCCTGAGCACGTCGGCGCCCACGTCCTGCAGATCGCGCAGCGCGGCGCGCAAGTGATCGACCTCCGACTCCAGAGCGCGGCGCTCTGCAAGGAGCGCCCGATGCCGCTCCTCGGTGGCGCTCGCGGCTCGGTCGGCTGCGGCGAACCCGGCGGCCGCGACCTCTGCGGCAGCCGTAGCGTCGCGAAGCGCGGCGCGCGCCGCGGCCTCGGCCTCAACGGCCGCCGTCTCGTCACCGATCCTGGCCCCGGCCTCGGCGAGCAACGCTTCGTGGTGCGCCGTAAGGCGCGCCTCCTCGCCTGCCAAAGCCTCCTGCCGGCGCCCCAGGCGAGCCGCCGTCGTCAGCGCGCTTTCGCGGTCGAGAGTCAGGCGACTGAGGCTCGAACGGCGCTCACCGAGGAGCTCCCGGGCGGCACCGAGCCGCCCGGCGACCTCGGCGTAGGCCGCCTCGGCCGCCGCGAGCGCCTCCGCCAGGCGGCGCTCCTCCCGCGGCCAGCCATCCTCATCCGCGTCTTCGGGGCGCCCGGCCAGCTCGCCGATCAGGCGCTCGCGCTCCTCGGCGGAGGCGCGCTCCACCTCTTCCAGCAGGCGCCGGCGCTGCTCGGTGAGCCGGCGGCCGCTCTCGAGGCGCCCGTCGAGCACGCGAGCGCGGAGCAGGCGCCTGGCGCGACGCTCGCGCTCCGCCAGGCGCCGGGCGAAGGCTTCTTCCTCGCCGGCGCGTGCCTCGGCGACCGCCTCGAGGCCCTGCTCGCCACGGGCGCGCTCGTCCTGCAGCCCCGCGAGCTCGCCCTTGCGCGCCGCCAGATCTGCGTCGACGGCGCCGACCTCGCCGGTCAGCAGCCGGCCGCGCGTCTCCGCGAGGTCGGCCTCGACGCCGCGTAGCTGCTCGGCGGCGCTGGCCTGACGGCGCAGCGGCGCGAGCCGCCCCCCGACCTCGCGCTCCAGCAGAGCGGCGCGCTCGAGGTTGCGGCGCACCTCGCGGAGCTTGAGCGCGGCGCGCTCGCGGCGGCGCTTGAACGTGCCCAGACCGGCGGCCTCCTCGATCTGGTTGCGCCGGTCCTCCGGCTTGCCGGCGAGGAACGATTCGACCTTGCCCTGGCCGATGATCGAGTGCAGCTCCTTGCCCAGACCGACCTGCGCCATAAGCTCCACGACGTCCGTGAGCCGGCAGCCGGACTGGTTGATGAAGTACTGGGACGACCCGTCGCGGGTGACGCGCCGCATGACGCTCACCGCGGCGACGGGCAGCGGCAGGGCGCCGTCGGCGTTGTCGAAGGTGAGCTCCACCTCGGCGCTGCCGCCGGCGCGGCGCCCGTCGCTGCCGGCGAAGATGACGTCCTGCATCGAGGAGCCGCGCACGGTGCTGGGACTCTGCTCGCCGAGCGCCCACACGACGGCGTCGGCGATGTTGCTCTTGCCGCTGCCGTTGGGGCCGATGATGACGCCGACGCCGGGCTCGAAGTGCAGCTCGGTCTGCTTGGGGAACGACTTGAAGCCCTTGAGGCGCAGCGCCTTGAGGTGCACGCTCAGTCGGCCTCGGCCGGCGCGTCGGCGGCCGCGCCCACTTCGCCCGGCGCGCCGTCCTCGCCCGGCCGCCGCGAGCGCCGCCCGCGCAGCCGCGCGCGCCGCGCCGTGCGCCGGGCGCGCGCCTGCAGCTCCTGCAGCGCCTCGGCGGCGGCCTCCTGCTCGGCGCGCTTCTTGCTGGTGCCGAAACCGTGGCCCAGCGCCTCACCCTCGATGCGGGCCTCGATCTCGAACTCGCGATCGTGCGGCGGACCGCTGTAGCCGAGCACCTTGTAGTGCACCGCCTGCGAGCTGCGCGCGAGGTGCTCCTGCAGCTCGGTCTTGTGGTCGATGTAGCTGCTCTCGGCGTAGCGGATGTGCTCCTCGAAGACCTCGACCACGGCCGGGCGCACAGCCTCGTAGCCGAAGGTGACGTACACGGCCCCGATGAGCGCCTCGGTGAGATCGGCGAGGACGTTCTGGTTGCTTTGCAGCTGCAGCGCGTCGCCGGCCTCCTTGCCGAGGCCCGCCTGCTCGCGGAGCAGCTTGCCGAGGCCCAGCTTGCCGGCCACCCGGGCGCACGTGACGCGGCTCACGATGTAGGCGCGCAGCCGCGCCAGATGCCCCTCCGCGACGTCGGGGAAACGCCGGTACAGCTCGGTGGTGATGCACAGGCTCAGCACGCTGTCGCCGAGAAACTCGAGACGTTCGTACGAATCGACGCGCTCGGCGGCCCACGACGTGTGCGTGAAGACCCGCCGCATGGTGGCGCGGTCAAGCTGTTCCGCCAGTGCTAGCAGTCGGTATGTCACGGCAACCCTCACACGACGACGAGGGGACGCCCCCGCGGCGGGAGGCCTCCCCTCGTCATTCACACGCGCCCCGACCGGGATTAAGCGCCGGCCGTCTTCATCACGAAGTCGACGGCGTCGCCGACGGTCTTGATCTGGGCGGCCTCTTCGTCGCTGATCTTGATGCCGAACTTCTCTTCCATGGTCATCACGAGCTCGACCAGGTCGAGCGAATCGGTCTCGAGGTCTTCCTGGAAGCGGGCTTCCATGGTGACCTTGTCTTCGTCGACGCTGAGGGTCTCGACGAGGATCCCTTTGACGTGCTCGAACACCTCTTCGCGGGTCATGGTCGAACCTCCGGTGAAGTTTGGCAGAGTCTACACTGTGGGGGCGTGCGCCCCAAGCTCCGCCGAGATGCTCGGCAGGAGCTCGCTGACGACCGCCCGCCGCCCCATGCGCACCGCCTGGGCGATGCCGCGGGCGGTCGAGCTGCCGTGGGCGATGATCACCGGCGCGCTCACCCCGATAAGGACGGCGCCGCCGAACTCGTTGGGGTCCAGAGCGTGCTTGAGGCGCAGCAGGTCGCGGCGCAGCAGCAGGCCGCCGAGCCTGGTCCTGGCGGAGAGGTCGATGGTCTGCCGCAGGGCGCCGAGGATGCCACGCGCCGAGCCCTCGATGGTCTTGAGGGCGACGTTGCCGGTGAAGCCGTCGGTCACCACCACGTCGACGACGCGGTTCATGATGTCGCGGCCTTCGACGTTGCCGTAGAAGCGGATGTGACCGTCGGCGGCGATGAGGCGGTGCGCCTCGATGACGTCCGGCGTGCCCTTGGTGGGCTCCTCGCCGATGGAGAGCAGGCCCACCTCGGGCGCGGGGATGCCCATCACCTCGCGGGCGAAGGCCTGGCCCATCACGGCGA
Source organism: Actinomycetes bacterium (assembly GCA_037131205.1). Lineage (GTDB taxonomy): Bacteria > Actinomycetota > Thermoleophilia > UBA2241 > UBA2241 > CAIXSE01. Next base: position 3,873 of record JBAXRL010000219.1, read on the forward strand.
ACTGGCGCAGGTGCTCGGGGCGGCACTCGGCGTTGGCGCCCACGTCGAGGAAGGCGATGGGCGCGGGCATGCACGGCATGATGGTGCAGATCGCCGGGCGCTGCACGCCCTTGAGGCGGCGCACGTACAGCAGGCTGCCGGCCACCACCGCCCCCGTGTTGCCGGCGGAGACGAAGACGTCGGCCTCACCCTCGTGCACGAGCTTCAGGCCGACGACGATACTCGAGGCCGTCTTGTTGCGGGCCGCCCAGGCCGGCTCCTCGTCGTAGCCGATGACGTCGGCGGCGTGGACGACCTCGACGTGGGCGGCGCCGCGCGGCAGCAGACCGCGCACCGTCGGTTCGTCGCCGACGAAGACGATGTGGATGTCGGGGCCGGCCGCCTGCAAAGCGCCCCGCACGACCTCGGCGGGCGCGTTGTCGCCGCCGGCCGCGTCGACCACGACGCGCACCACGCGGTCGCCGACGGCGGCGCTCCAGGCGGCCGTGATCTCGTGCGGTGAGACGTAGTGGCGCGCGCCCGACACGGTCATGCCTGCAGGTCGGCCACCAGCCGGTCGAGATCGACACTCTCTTCGATGAGCTCGACGATGAGGTCGATCTTGGCGCGCTCCTTGACCCGCAGGCGGCCGAAGAGCCGGCGCAGGTCGTCGGCGGCCGTCACCGTGTCGGTCTCGACGGAGACCAGCGGCACGCCGCGCTCGTCGGCGCGCTCGAGCACCGCGGGGCTGGGCACGTAGTTGCCGGTGAGCACCACGGCCATGGTGGGCGTGTCGAGGGCCGTGAGGATGATCTCGGCGCGGTCGCCGCCGACGATCACCACCTTGTTGGGCGTGAGCTGAAAGTAACGCAGCGCGTGCTCGGGGCTCATGGCGCCGATCATGTACGTCTCGACGAGGTGGTCGCCGTACTGCTCGCCGCACACGTAGGTGCCGCCCAGGGCCTCGACGATCTCGGCGACCGAGACCGCCGAGAGCCGCGAGTTTGAGGTGAGCGCGCCGTAGCTGGTGACGCCGCTCTTGGCCAAAAAGCGCGTGTACTGGTCGCGCACGAGGCTGAGCCGCGACTCGGGGACCATATTGAAGAGGACGCCCAGCAGGTGCTTCTTGAGGGCGTCCTTGACGTAGATGATGTCGTCGAGCAGCCGCGCCCCGGCGAACTTGGCCACGAGCAGCGTCATGAGGTCGAGCTGCGCCACGACCTCGGCGCCGCTGGTGCGCAGAAAGCGGCCCTGCCAGATCTCGCCGAGCCCCTCGCACACCACGAGATCCTTGCCCTCGCTGATGCGTTCGTAGGCGACGCGCACGCGGCTCATGGCGTCGACCTCGGAGCCGGCGAGGACGTCGTGGAGCGC
>JBAXRL010000220.1:0-5223 GCA_037131205.1 Actinomycetes bacterium
CTCGCGCTCGACCACGCCGCGCAGGTCGCGCACGTGCGGCGCGCTCGTGTGGCCGGCCTTGACGCTGAGGATGATCTGCTTGGTCTGCGCCCCGGCTTCGTCGTGGAAGTAGAGGCGTCCGTCGATGCCCTTGTCGGCGCCCTTCTTCTGCTCCGTCGGGCGGGCGCCCACCAGCCCCAGCGCCCACCACTGGAACTGCCACGGGTCGGTGGCCGCCAGGGTCTGCGCGTCGGGCACCGAGACCGGTTCGCCCTTGACCTCGTAGTCCTTGCCGGCGATCAGCCCAAACGAGTCCTTGAGCCGGGTCTTGATGAGCGTGATGGCCAGATGCGTGATGTCGATGCCGATCCAGCGACGGCCGAGCTTCTGCGCCGCGACCGTTGCCGTGCCGCAACCGCAGAAGGGGTCGAGGACGACGTCACCCTCGTTGGACGAGGCGCTGATGATGCGCTCGAGCAGCGCCTCGGGCTTCTGAGTTGGGTAGCCGAGGCGCTCGGCGGCTTTGCCCGTCAGCGGAGGGATGTCTGTCCTGCGTCGGCGACCCCTTCGAGGCTCTCGCTGCGATGAGCCTTCGCGGGGTCACGAACCCCCTGACCGCTGCTATTCCACGCCCTCATCAGCGGCCCGGAGTTGTTGGGACTTCAGGCGCATCACGTCATGGGCGGTGTCGTGGAGGAACTTCAGAAGGGGAGTCGCGTCTCGCTGCCGGTACTCCTCGAGAAGCTCCCCGTCGATGAGGATCATCTGATACGGCTGAGTGCGCATGACCTCTTCAGCGAAGGCCTGGACGGAACTGGCGAATCGGCCCGTCGTCACCAGAACGATGACGTGGGCCTTCAGGACTACAGCCATGCCGACTTCCTTCACCGCGTCGCTGAGTGCCACGGCACCCTTGACGTTCTTGCACTGGAAGAGCCAGCGAGTGTGGTGCAGATGGGCGCCCTCGGCGACCATGTCGACTTCTGCCCCGCCGGTGCTCGCGCCACGCAACCTGAACTTGGTGGGCACGAGTCCGATATCGGACGCTATGCGCACGGCCAGGACTTCAAGCGCCAGGCCCTTGGTGCGTGTGTCCTCGGACGCCAAGTCAGAGAATACCTCCGATAGGGGCGCCTGCAGGTGCGCACGAATCTCTGCCGGCATGGCACTCGGTGAGTACCCAGTCAGCGTCTCGAAGTCGGCCTCGGACAGCTTGTCGAGGGCCTCCAGAGAGCCAGACTTGCCGCCCCGTCCACCTGACTTGTAGACCACCTTGATCCACCCGGCATCCTCAAGTGGCTGAAGGATCGTCTTCTTGCGGGAACCTTCACTGCCCATGACGGCGCCGGAGTCGATCTCCACTTGGTCAAAGACCCGCTTGACAGGGAACTCGCGGGAACCGCTGCCGTCCATCATGCGTCGCAATGTGGCTATGAACGCTCGGTGTCCAGCGGGCATTTGGCTCCACTCATCGACCATCTCGACGCTGACGCCTATGAGAGAGCGAACGACCTCGTCGGCGATCTCATACGCGCCTCGTTTCTCAGGAAACACGCCGGCCAAGCGTAGCCACGCAATCATCTTCGTGGCGTAGCCGGAGTGCGTCGGGATGTAGTAGCCCATCCGCCGCAACTGCTCGTTCAGAGAGTCGAGGCCAACCGGTTCTCTTCGCGCCTGCATCTCCCTGATCGCCGCGAGCACATCCATGCCAGGCAGGCGCCGCAAGATATGAATGGCGAAGAGCCGGTAGAGTTCGTCGTCGTCGTCAGTCCCGAGGAGTTGTTTGCCGACGTCCGTCAGGGCATCATCGGACATCAATTCGTAGGCTTGCATGCCAATGAACACATTGACGGCCAAGGCCCTTTGCTGGCCGAGACGCTCCTCTGGATCCTTGCGCGTGGCAGCGTGCTCAGTGAAGTAGAGAACGCGGACGCGCCCGACCCGCTCGACGACATTGTCGGACTCATCGACGACTTGCAGCACTTCGCGCAACTTCACGACGCCCGGCGAGAACTCGCCCGCAAAGGGCAGCCTGGGCAGGGCTCCATCCGCGTCAACCTTTGCCATCGCCCTTCCCTTCATCTTCGAGGGTCCCCGCAATCGCGCGTCCTAGATGCTCGGCAAGAAGCGGTGGCACGGCGTTGCCCACCTGTCTCCACTGAGCATCGACCTTCCCAGTCAGGATCCAGTCGTCTGGAAACGTCTGCAGCCGCTTGACCTCTTCGATGCGCAAGATGCGATTGCGCCAGTGTAGTGGTCCCATATTGTTGGATCGCCTCGCCTGTATCGTCCAGGAAGGGCGGTCGGGGCTGAGCTTGAGCAGAAACGACCAGTAGCGAGAGCGCCACTTGAACTTCGGATCGGGGTAGCCACGTTCCTCCGTGAAGAACAGGTAGTTGTCCCCTGGCGGGATCTCAATCAGTAGCTCGCGGTCCTTTCCCCCGGCGACGTGCCCAGCGTCGTTGGCCATCTCCTCGGTGTCAAGGTCGCCAATCGCCTCGCCGGCAGTCATCCAGGGAAGCCGCTGCAAACTGAGGAGATCACCGGCAGGATCCTGGGCATGCGTTGGTCCTGGCCAGTGGATGTGCCCCTCCCGGACTCCGATCATGAAGAACCGCTCGCGAATCTGGGGCACGCCATAGTTGGCGGCGTTCAAGATTTGCCACTCAGTGCGGTATCCGGCCCTTTCGGCCCGGTCCTCGACGTACATGAGCGCGTCCTGGTGAACGCCATAGGCGAGGCCAGGCACATTCTCGAGCAGAAAGGCTCGCGGAGAGAGCCACTCGAGCACGTCGAAATAGCCGGTAATCGTCTCCAGGCCGTTCGGGTCCTCCAGCGCCCTAGGCTTGTCCTTCCTGTAGAACCGCGACTTGGAAAAGGGCGGGCATGGCGGCCCACCGGCGAGCAAGTCAACCCGGGCAGGCATCCGCTTGGGAAGGTCCTTGAGCCCAAAGTCGGAGACCGAGCCCTCAAAGAGATGCGTCCCCTTGAAGTTCGCCCGATGGCTCTCGATCGCCAGCGAATCGTTGTCCATCGCTGCCACGATCCGGAAGCCGGCGCGCCGAAGGCCCAAGTCGAGGCCACCGCAGCCGCTGAAGAGACTTACGCAGGTCAGACGAGGCACTGCACTCGGTCAGCGTCCGAAACCTCGGGCGACTTCTCGAAGGTGTCGAGAAGGGCCTCGACCATGGGCCGCGCCAAGGGAGGCGGCACCGCATTCCCCACCTGTCGCACACGCTCGCGGCGGTTGCCCAGCCAGACGTAGCCTTCCGGGAAGCCCTGAAGCGCTGCCAGTTCGATGGTCCGCAACCTCCGGTTCTCCCAATGGAATGGCCCCGTCCAAGGACCGGGGCTGGCAGCAATCGTCCAGGAGGGTCGCTCCGGGCTGAGCTTTAGCAGGAAGTTCCAGAAACGGGTCTCGGCCACGAAGGTCGGCCGCGAATGCCCTGCCCAGTCGGTCAGGTACTTGTAGTTCCAGCCCGGCGGGATCTCAGTGAGCTCGCTCGCCCAGCGCCCGGTCACGACTTCCTCAGGCTCGGCGAACTCCTCGGCCGCGAATGCGGCCAGCGCCTCGCCCGTGGTCATCGCAGGCAGTCTGCCGGCCTGGTCGTCATCACCCAAGTAGTGAGTGGCCTTTGGAGCGATCGGCGTGCCGGCGCGCGACCCGAGCAGGAAGACGCGCTGTCTCATTTGGGGGACGCCGTACTCGGCCGCATTGGCCTTGAGGAGGATCGTCTGGTAGCCGCTCCTCTTCGCCCGAGCTTGGAGCGATTCAATCACGCGACGGTTCCTCGGATGAAGAATCGACGGCACGTTCTCAAACAGGAAGGCATCGGCTTCAGATTCGACGACCAAGCGCCAGTATTCGTCGACCAGGGTACGCCGGGAGTCTGGGCGCGCTACCAAGATCGGCTCGGGCTTGGGAGCCGAGCGCCCTTCCGAACGAGCACGCCGGAACCGAGCGTCTACCCCGGGGTCCGTCCAGTAGGCAGCTTTGGAGAACGGCTGACAGGGAGCTCCGCCAACGATAAGTAGCGAATCCTCAGACGTAATGTCGCAGAGCTCCCGAAGCTGCTGGCCACTCACGGTCTCAACGTCAGCCTCAAGAACCAAGGCCTGATTGTGGCTGTCCGGATTCGCCCTCAGGGTGTCACAAGCGGTGGGGTCATTCTCGATGAGGAGGCGAACATCGGCGCCGGCGCTTGTCGCGCCAACGCTGAGACCGCCGGCGCCCGCAAAAAGGTCAACTGTGGCTACTTCCATGGGTGAGCATTCTCCCGCATCCAGAACGAGTTAGCGAGGCTTGCGGGGCAACAAGGTCAGCATCCGCCCCGGATGAGATGATCATACTGAAGCGTGCCGACGGAAGAGCGACGCGACATTGTGCTCTACTCGGCCGACAGATCCCACGTCCACGTGTCTTCGAACGCCTTGATCTGGCTGGCCGCCCGCTCGCCGTGGTGCTCGGCGAAGAGCACGTTGTAGGTGGCGCTGCTATTGAACGGCGGGTCGAGGTACACGAGGTCGACCGACTCGTCGGCGACGTAGCGCCGCAGGATGTCGAGGTTGTCGCCGTAGTAGAGGATGTTGGGCGCGTCGCTCACGTTGCGAGGCTACCATCGGGGTCGGATGGAGGGAAGGCGCCGACGCCGAGCAGAGAGGCGAGCGGCACGGCGACGAGGGTGGGGTCGAGAACGTGCGCCTCTTCCCCGAGATACGCAAGGATGCCCAGCTTGAAGCGAGAGCCCAGGTCGGCGCGCAAAGCGCGCAGGCCACTCAAGTCCCGAGCCCCGACCGACGCGCTGCTCTTGACCTCGATCCCGACGACGGCCTCGCCGCGCTCGATCACCAGGTCAACCTCGGCGCCGGCGCCGGTGCGCCAGAAGTAGTAGCGGCTGTCACCAGAAAGGCCGTCCCACGCCATGATGTCCGACAGCGCGAACGTCTCGAGCAGAGCGCCGTCACGCCCGGACGTGGCCGCCGCGGCCCAGTCGGTGAAGCCCGCCGCCCAGGAGATGGCGCCACTGTCGACGACAAACAGCTTGGGTGACTTGACTAGCCGTTTGCCCACATTGACGAAGTAGGGCTGAAGAAATCGTATCTGATAGGCGACCTGCAGGAGATTGAGGTAGCGGTCGACGGTCGAGAACGAGAGGCCGGCGTCGGCCGCCAGGTCGCTCTTGTTGAGGAGACCGCCGCTGCGCAGCAAGGCCAAGCTCATGAGGCGGGCAAACTCGGGCACGG
>JBAXRL010000221.1:0-5223 GCA_037131205.1 Actinomycetes bacterium
TGGGAACACCCGAGGCTAACAGCGTTAGTAACGAGGGCCCCGTGCTCAATGGCGCGGGCGAATCACGCGATCAGGAGGATGATGTGATGAAAGACATGGGTACGAGGATCTCGACGCTCTGGATCGTGGTCATGTTCAACATGGTCTTCGCGGACATCCTGACCTTCATCAAGCCGGGAGCGCTGCAGGAACTGTGGGCCGGACAGGCGGGCGTGCACATCACGCCGGGGCTTCTGCTGGGGTTCGCGATACTCACTGAGATCCCGATCGCGATGATCTTCGCGTCCCGCATCCTGAAGCCGAAGGCCAATCTATGGGCGAACACCGTGGCAGCGGTAATCACCGCCGCGTACGTCATAGGCGGCGGGTCGCTGACTCCTCACTACGTGTTCTTCGCGGCCGTACAAATCGCGTGCATGGCGCTGATCGTCGGGTCCGTCTGGAAGCAGCGCAGCTTCGCGACCGCGGCGTCACGCGCAACGCTTCGCGCCGACGTGACGGCGAACGCATCGGAGGTGACACCCTGAAGGCGATGGTGCAGAGCGAATACGGCTCACCGGATGTCCTGGAGCTCAAGGACATCGACAAGCCGGCCATCAGGGACGACGAGGTGCTCGTGCGGGTTCGCGCCGCCGCCGTGAACCCTCCCGACTGGGCCGGCGTTCATGGCGTGCCCTACATCGTGCGGCTGGCCTTCGGGCTGCGCAGACCGAAACGAGGGGTCCGCGGCGCCGACATGGCGGGCGTCGTCGATTCTGTCGGCAAGAACGTGACGCGTCTGCGGGTCGGAGACGAGGTCTTCGGCCGTGGCGTCGGCACGTTCGCCGAGTACGCGGTCGCTCCTGAGAAGCTCCTTGTCCCCAAGCCGGCCGCCATCACGTTCGAGCAGGCGGCGGCCGTGCCGATGTCCGGCGTCACCGCCCTCCAGGCGCTGCGCGACTCGGGCGGCATCCAGCCGGGGCAGAAGGTCCTGATCGTCGGCGCAGGAGGAGGCATCGGCACGTTCGCCGTGCAGATCGCCAGGTCGTTCGGCGCCGAGGTGACCGGCGTGTGCAGCGCGTCGAAGCAGGAGCTGGTTCGAGCGCTCGGCGCCGACCACGTCATCGACTACGCGCTGGAGGACTTCACCGCAGGTGAGAAGCGCTACGACCTCGTGCTCGACAACGTTCTGCAGCACTCGTTGTCGCGCCTCCTGCGAGCGCTGAACCGCAAGGGCACGCTCGTGCCCAACGGCGGCCAGTTCTACAAGCGCTGGTTTGCGAGCACGGGAGTCCTTCTCATCAAGGCGCCGCTGCTCTCGTTGTTCGTGCCGCAGCGGATCCGCGTGTGCTCGGAGCACCCAGGGCAGAGCGACCTGCTGGTCCTGAAGGAGCTCATGGAATCCGGCACGCTGACGCCGATCGTCGGCAGGGCGTACCCTCTGAGCCGGGCTCGCGAGGCCATCTCCTACTTCGGGGAGGGACACGCCGAGGGCAAGGTCGTCATCACCATGTGAGACCGGTCAAGCGACCTGAGTGCGGTCCAACAAACGCATCGAGCGGGCGCCGTCAGCGCCAGGCTGAAGCCGGCGAATGAGCGCCGCTCAAGCGCAGCACGTGGGGCGGCCGGCGGAATGTTGAATCTGCAGGAACGTGCGGCGCCTCCCCAGCGTCGCCGGCGCCGCGCCGCGCCGTGATGCCTGCCCAGCGCTCGCAAATCCGCCCCTTGGGTTTGCCCTGCGCCACACGGGGCATAGTCAGCCATCAAAGACTAAATCGGGGCTTTTCCTCTACTATGAGTCTCAAAGCAGTCGTATGTGCATTATCGCAATCGCCGGCTCGATCAAGAGCCGATCGTGGGAGCTGATCAACATGACTTCGACCAGAAAGATCTCACTTGCCGCAGGCGTGTTCTACCTGCTCACCTTCGTCTCGGTCCCGATCCTCTATCTCTACGGTCCGGTGCGTGAGGCGGGCTACATCCTCGGCTCCGGCCCGGACACGCGCGTGTTCGTCGGCGCCGTCCTGGAAATCATCGTGGCGCTCGCCGGCATCGGCACCGCCGTCGCGCTCTACCCGGTGGTCAAGCGGCAGAACGAAGGGGTCGCGCTGGGCCTTGTCGCCGTCCGCACCCTGGAAGCCGGCGCCATCTTCGCCGGCGTCTTCGTCCTCCTGGCGGTCGTGACCCTGCGGCAGGCCGGAGCCGGAGCGGGTGCGCTGGCCACCGGCCAGATGCTGGTCGGCCTGCACGACTGGACGTTCACCCTCTCACAGAGCCTCCTGCCCGCCGTGAACGCGGTGTTGCTGGGCTCCCTGCTCTACCAGTCGCGGCTGGTGCCGAGGATCCTTCCCGTGATCGGCTTCATCGGCGCGCCCCTGCTCGTCGCCTCCACCATGGCCACGTTGTTCGGCGCCAACGAGTACGGCTCCGGGTTGTCGGGGCTCCTGACGATCCCGATCTTCGTGTGGGAGCTCTCGCTGGGCGTCTACCTGGTCGTGAAGGGCTTCAGGGCTGCTGGTCTGAAGCAGCTCGGCTTCATGCCTGCCCCCACGGACGAACTGCAGCAGACGAAGGAGCTGAAGCGAGCGGCGTGACGTGAGCGTCCGGTCGGGCCGCGGGGCGGGGGGACATGCGTCTTGTCCGCTGCCTGAGAGGCTCGACCACTGAGAAGCTGTCGAGGTCGGGGGCGTCTGGGAGTCATCCAGCGGCCCCGGCCTCGGCCGTAGATATCGTCGGGAGCGCTCACGAATCGCCAGACCTGCGGGGATCCCGCGGCGCGGCGACTCCGTCCCCTGGGTCCGCCGTGCGCCACGCCGGGAACCCTCAGGCATCCCCGAATGAATGAGGAGGTCTCCCCCATGTCAACTGCAGAACAGTCCATCGACGTGAACGTCAACGTGACCACGGCGTACGCCCAGTGGGCCCAGTTCGAGAGCTTCCCCCAGTGGATGGAGGGGGTCGCGTCGGTCGACCGGATCGACGACACCAACCTCCACTGGGTGGCCAAGGTCAAGAACGAGGTGGCCGAGGTAGAGAACGAGACCCGTGAGTGGGATGCCCGGATCACCGCGCAGGTCCGCGACGCGCGCATCTCCTGGGAGAGCGTCGGCGGGAAGCCCGGTGAGAAGCCCAATGCGGGGCACGTCTCGTTTGAGCCGCTCGGCGACTCGGCGTGCCGCGTCACCTTTCGCATCGACTGGGAGCCGGAAGCTGCGCTCGCGGCAAACGAAAGCTACGTGCTCGCCGCGGTGAACCAGGTGGTGGCGGAGGATCTCGCGCGCTTCAAGGGCTTCATCGAGGCGCGCTGACCAGACCGGCCCACGGCGCGGCGAGGGCCGGGGCGCTTCGCGTCCCGGCCCCGATCACGCCCACAGAGCACAGATCGGCAGCGCCAGCAGCCGGTCGTCGAGCGCAAAGGGGCGCGGTCCGGTGTGCAGCACAAGGCCTGCGATGAAGCGGTCACCGAGCTCGTCGCGCAGCCAGCGCAGATGGCGTGCGCTGATCCTGGTGGGCGCCGCTTCGGCTTTCACTTCAATGGCGATGACCCGACCGTTGCCGGCCTCCAGGATGATGTCCACCTCGTGCCGACCTTGCTGCTGTCGAAGGTGATACGACCGGAGCCGGGCAGCGCCGACCGCGATCTCCGCGCGAATCTGCGCCATCACAAAAGAGTCGAGGACCCGCCCGAGCAGGTCCCCGTCGCGCATGACACCATCGACATCGACGCGCAGAGCGGCCCCCACCAGTCCGGGATCGGTCACGTAGCGCTTGGGCGAGCGTGCCAGGCGCTTCAAGCGATTGGTCGTCCAGGCTGGGACGGCCTCCACGATGAGCAGGTTTGTGAGAAGTCGGTCATAGGCCGCCGCCGTCTTGGCATTGATCCCCGCGGCATCGTAGAGCTTCTTGTCCTCCACGACTCCTGCCGTACTCGAGGCCAACGCCTGGAAGTAGCGCCGCAGCCGTGCGGGGTCGCGGTCGCCGGCGATCTGTGCGGCGTCCCGCGTCAGGATCTGGTCGAGGTAGCCGTCCAACCAGCGCCGCCGGGCTGGGCCCTGCAGATGCAGGGCTGGGCTCGGAAACGCTCCGGCGAGCGCCATCTCGATGTAGCCCCTCAAATCCGGGGCGTCGGTCGGGACCCGGGCAGCCGTCTCGACACCCTCGGCGACGATCCGCTCGAAGAGTCCGGGCTCACCAACGTTGCCGATGACCTCACGCGCGACCAGGCCGGACATGGCCACTCTCACCAGCCGGCCCGTCCCCGGCCACGTCTCCGCCTCGATGTCGGCGCGCACCGAGCCCGTCAGCAGGAAGCGGCCGGGCCGCGGATCGTCGTCCACCGCCCGCTTGAGCGCCCCGAGGACCGACGGCACGGCCTGCCACTCATCCAGAAGGACCGGCTCCCGGAGGCCGCGAAGGGCGACATCAGGATCCGCGCGAAACGCGGCCGCATCCGCGTCTCGGTCGAGCCGGATGACCGTGCCCGCGAAGCGCAGAGCCGTGGTGGTCTTGCCGACGGCACGAGGACCGACGATCAGCACGGCCGGAAGCTCGTGCAGAAGCTCGACCAGGAGAGCATCGACGAGTCTGTCCCGATAGTGCGTCATGCAGGCACAATACCACTATCCCGCAGCTCTGACTACCAATATCCCGCAGCTCCCAGTACCACTATGCCGCAGTCTTCCAGGCAGGCCCCCGCCCAGGCTTCACCGCGGCCGCCACCCCTCGATCGCGCGGACGGCCTGCTCTCTGAGCCTTTCGTCGGGCAGGTCCGCGGCGTACAGGCGCAAGAACATCTGCCGGCGCATCTGCGCGCCGGAGGTCGCCGTCAGGCCGGCGCGCGCGAGGACGCGCGCCGAGGAGAACATCCGGCAAGCCATACCCAGCCGCTCCTCCGGCGAGCGCCGCAGGAGCATGCGCCGGTACAGCTCGTCGACCTCAGGCGGCGTGTCGTTCACGACCCCCCGATCCGCTCCAGGGCGTCTCGCACGCCGAGCTCGACGGCCCACGTTTGCAGGTAGCCCCAGTCAAGGTCGCTCACCGCTGCGACGAGCTGCCGCACGTCGTTCCGCTGCAGCTCTGAGTGCGAGTCCTGGCCCCACACAAGCTTCGAGAGGATGAGATCCTCGGGCGATACGAACGCGATCGCCGTGCCGGCCACCTCCACCCACCGCCGCCGCTCGAGCTCCACAGTGCGGTACGCAGCGTCTTTGCGGACGATGAAGTCGGCCTTCACGATCCATTCGG
>JBAXRL010000222.1:0-5217 GCA_037131205.1 Actinomycetes bacterium
CTCTGGGTGGCTCTCGAACCGGCGGGTGCCCCTGTTGGATTCGCCGTTGCCAGCGTCGGCGGACGGCGCGTGCACCTCGACGAGCTCGATGTGCTGCCTGCGCACGGCCGCAAGGGAGTAGGGTCGGCGCTCGTCGAAGCCGTCGAGGACTACGCGCTCAAGAGCGACTGCACCGAGATCACGCTTACCACTTTCCGCGACGTACCGTGGAATGCGCCGTTCTATGCTCGCGTCGGTTTCGAGGCCATACCAGAGCAGGAGCTCGATGCGGAGCTCATTCGGCGGCTCTCAGATGAGACCGCGCTGGGCCTGGAACGTTCTCGACGGGTGGCGATGCGCAAGCCGCTTAGCCGTCTAACAAGCGCTTCAACCTGACGCGCAGGAGCTTCGAAGCGCATCGACCCCGACGCCGCTGCGCGGCGCAGGTCATGCACCGGGCGTTCGACACAACGAAAGCGCGCGTGTCGGAAGGCCGTCGTACAATGGGGCAGCAAGGTACCCGACGAGTGTGAGGTCGACCATGACCATCAGCGAACTGAAGTCGATGGCGCTCGGGCTCTCTCCAGAGGAGCGAGCGGAGCTTGCGTCCGATCTTCTCTTGAGTCTCGACAACCTCAGCGAACCGGAGATCGAGCACCTGTGGCTCGAAGAGGCATCGCGGCGTGACGCGGAAGTGGACGCCGGCACGGCCAAGTTGATTCCCGGCGACCAGGTGTTTGCGGAGGCGCGGGCCCGGCTGAAGTGATGGCGCCATACTCCTTTCACGAGACCGCACGCATCGAGTTCGACGAGGCGGCGGACTACTACGACGCAGAGCATCGTGGGCTCGGACTGCTCTTCATCGACGGCGTGATTGGTGCGGTGGCTCAGATCCGCAAGTTCCCGGAGTCATGCGCCGTCTTGCGGGGCCGCAATCGCTCGAAGCCAGTCCACGGGTTCCCGTACTCGGTCATCTACTCGTTCGTCGATGGGCATGTGCGGGTCTTGGCGGTTGCACACAACCGTCGGAGGCCGTTCTACTGGATTGGGCGCCGGTAGCGGGCGTGTGTCGAACAAAGGCATCCAGCAGACTCGCTTCGCTCGCAGCTGATGCCTAACACGTTAGAACAACCCTGCAACCACCGTGTCCAGAAGGTTGTCTCGGGCTTCGACGTCTCGATGATTGCACCAATTGTGGTACAGTCCTTGCATGACGGAATCCGCTGACAACAAACCGGTGCTCGTCGTGGTGTTCTTCAAGACCGCGTTGGGCAGCGAGCCCGTTCGTGAGTGGCTGCTCGACCTGGCCCCGGATGCTCGGAGAGCGATCGGTTACGACATCAAGTCGGCGCAGTATGGCTGGCCACTCGGGATGCCGCTCATCCGCAAGCTCGAGCGGGATCTGTGAGAGGTGCGCTCTGACCTGCCGGCAGGCATCGCGCGCGCGATGTTCTCGGTGCAAGACGGGCACATGGTACTGCTGCACGGTTTCGTGAAGAAGCCGCAGAAGTCGCCGGCGGCGGACCTGAAGATCGCACGGCAGCGGCTCGCTGAGCTGAGAGGAGCGAACTGATGGACAAGAAGCATATCGGAGGCGACTTCGACGACTTCCTGCGTGACGAGCACATGCTCGACGACGCTGAAGCGGTCGCGGCCAAGCGCGTCATCGCGTTCCAGATCTCTCGGGAGATGGAGCGCTGTCACATCACCAAGACCGACATGGCGCATCGCATGGGCACGAGCCGGCCGGCGCTCGATCGGCTGCTCGACCCCACGAATCCGTCGGTGACTCTCTCGACGCTGGAACGTGCTGCATCGGCGGTCGGCAAGCGGCTCAAGGTCGAACTGTCAGCCTAGCGGCGCCAGAAAGCAACTACCACTTGTGCTTCCCCTGGAAAGTGTGTACGCTGTGTTGTACAGTACCGTGTACTAGGAGGTCATGCATGCATCCGTTGAAGGTCGATGAGGACATCCGTCCGCTCTCGGAGTTCCGGGCTGGCGTCGCCTCCTTTGTGAAGCAGGTCAACGAGACCCGCCGCCCCATGGTTCTCACCCAGCACGGTCGCGGGGTCGCCGTGCTCATCGACATCCACGAGTTCGCCGCCATGCGCGAGCGAATGGAACTGCTGGAGGACATCGCTGTCGCTGAGGCGCAGATAGTGGCCGGTAGGGTCACTCCGCATGAGGAGGCCAAGGCCCGCGCACTCGAGAAGCTCCGTTAGCGAGGGTCGACTGGACCGATCTCGCACTCGATCGCATCGACGAGATCGGACGACACATCGCTGAAGACAACCTCGCCGCCGCCGTCCGCTGGACGACCGGGCTGTTCGATGCGGCCGACCGGCTGTCGGAGTTCCCGGAGAGCGGACGAATGGTACCGGAACTGGAGGCGCGCGAGGTCCGCGAGCCGGTGTACGGTGCCTACAGGGTCTTCTATCACGCAGGTGACTCGATCAGCGTGCTGAGCGTGCGGCATGGGAGTCAGCGCATCAGCGATGAGGATGTCAGCGGGGACTGACCTAACCAGCGCTTCCAGCAGACAAGACGCCTTGAGGGGCGTGCTGGGTCGGCAACCGCGGGGCGTCTTGCAGCTCAAGCGCAACACGTTGTGCCTGACCCCAAGTGGCCCTTGACTGCAATGTCAGGTCTGACATATGATTCCCGTTGTGAGACGCAGCGCCGACAAGCCGCTCATGTGGCTGCATGGGGAGGTCCGCACACCGCCCCTCGCGGCGGTCGCTCGCGTTGAGGTGGGCGTGCTCTTGCGCAGGCTCCAGCGTGGAGAGTCGCTTGGCCTGCCGCAGTCCAGACCGATGCCCGCCGTGGGCAGGGGTTGTCACGAGCTGCGCATCGTGGATGCAGACGCCACGTGGCGGATCCTCTACCGCATCGATCAAGACGCCATCGTCGTAGCCGAGGTGTTCGCGAAGAAGACGCCGGCGACGCCGAAGCCGGTGATTGACGCCTGCCAATGTCGCCTGCGCGCCTATGATGCGATCGCGGGCGAGAAGGAGTGAGTGCGATGGACAAGGCCAGGAAGAATCGACTGGCGGCCGCCGGCTGGCGCAGCGGGGACGCAGCCGACTTCCTCGGACTGACCGAGGAGGAGGCCGCGTTCGTCGAGCTCAAGCTCGCGCTTGCCGGCTACCTTCGTGAGCTGCGTGCGCAGAACTCCTGGACGCAGCTGCAAGTGGCCCGTCGGCTGGGCTCGAGCCAGTCGCGGGTCGCGAAGATGGAAGCCGCCGACGCCTCGGTGTCACTCGACCTACTGATCAAGTCCCTCCTCGCCTTGGGGGCGTCACGCAGTGAGGTCGGCCGCGTGATTGCGAAGGCGGCATAACAACGGCATCCAGACGGACGGCGCTTCGCGCCGCCGCTGATGCCGCACGCGTTGGCCACACTCACACCAAAGTCGCAGGTGCAATGTGTCCGGACCGCGAGGTATCATCAAGCCATGAGCATTCCCGCTATCGACATCAACGCCATGGAGCCCGAGGAGCGCCTGCGTCTCATCGGCGACCTTTGGGACTCCCTGAGTGAGAGCCCTGAAGATGTCAGCCTCACTGAGGCTCAGCGCGCCGAACTTGACCGACGCCTCGACAGACTCGAGTCTGGCAAGGCGAAGCCAGTGTCCTGGGACGAGCTCAAAGCGCGCCTTGTCGGCTGAGTCGGCTCGCGCGATCTGGTTCCTTGATGACGCGGAAGAGGACATCGCCGCCGCGTTTGAATGGTACGAATCGAAGCGTGTCGGGCTCGGCGCAGAGTTTGTTCATGCCGTCGATGCGCTCCTGGTCGCGCTGCTCGACTGCCCCGAATCGTGCGAGGTCTTTCACCGCGGCACTCGCCGCCGCCTGATGGGGAGGTTCCCGTTCGAGATCCTCTACCGCCTGGAGGACGGGCTACTGGTCGTCGTCGCGTGTATCCATGCGGCTCGCGATCCCAATGTGGTGCTTCGGCGCATCGGCGGCTAACAAGCCGGTGCAGCGGTCAGCCAGCGGCTGCCGCCGACCGGCTGAGACGTTAGGCGCGTGTCTGAATGAACGGCTCGGCAGGATGCCCCATCCTGACAGGTACAGATGAGGACGACGGCGCCTGGACACTGAGAACGCAGTTCTGATCGCCGGTGGCTATGGCGTCGTGGGTCGACAGGTCGCACACGCTGTTCGCCGGCGCCATCCCGGACTGCCGCCGATCATCGCCGGACGAAATCCCGCGAAGGCAGAGGCCCTTGCCCGTGAGCTGACAAACGCTGACACGGCCAGGTTGGATACGGGACAGCTCAGCCCTTTGGGTGGTCTACGACCACGTGCGATTCTCGCCGCCGTGAATGATCCTCACGACTACTTGCCGATGGACACCATCCTGGCGGGGATCCCCTATGTCGACATCACCCGTTGGACAGAGCGAGTGAGGGGCGCCGTTTCCCTGGCCGGGCGTAGATCGTTGAGAGCTCCCATCATGCTGTCCTCGGGGTGGATGGCTGGTGTGGCGTCGGTGGTCGCGGTGGCATTATCCCGTCACTTGGAGCGCGTAGATCGCATCGACATCGGCGTTCTCTACTCGCTGAAGGATCAAGCCGGCCCCAATTCGGCTGAGTACATGGATCGCCTGGCGACCCCATTTGAGGTGATGCTCGAAGGTTAGCGGACGCTGGTCTTTCCTTGCACCGACCCGCGCCAGGTCACCTTTCCCGGTGGTTACACGGCGAAGGCCTATCGCTTCGACACGCCCGATCGACTCACACTCCCAGACTCCACAGGCGCCTCGACAGTTGCCGCCCGCATCGCGTTCGACAATGCGATGACGACGAGTCTCCTGGTCGGGCTCATCCGGTCCGGCCTCTGGAAACTCATCAACGGGGAGCGCTTCACGCCCTTGCGTCGACGACTGCTGTACAACCCCGGAAGCGGGGCCGGCCACGAGATCGTGATAGAAGCGGCGGGCGTCGATGAGAACGACCACGCCAAGACAGTTCGCGCGACGGTCGCCGACCCCGAGGGGCAGACCCACCTGACTGCGGTTGGAGCACTGGTCCAGCTTGAGCGTCTGTTGGGGTTGGATGGCGCGCCGCCGCCTGCGCCCGGCATCGTGTACCCGGACACTGCGCCCCAGGTCGCCGCGGCGCTCCAGGTACTCCGCAGCTCCGGCGTGACGGTAACCCTGGACTGACGCACGCCAGAGTGGGTGCACTGCGCTCAGCGCCTAAGGGCCTATCCCGCCAGGTCTGCACGCACGGAT
>JBAXRL010000223.1:0-5217 GCA_037131205.1 Actinomycetes bacterium
GAGACCGTCGCCGCCGAGGACGTAGAAGATCTCCTCCTCGGCGTCGTGCACGTGGACCGGCGTCGACCGCCGGCCCGGCTCGATCTGGATGCGTTTGAGGCCGGTGGCGACGCTCCCGCCGGCCTTGCCGAGATCGGTCCAGGTGGCACACATCGGGCCGACCTCGACCCTCCTGCCCGCGACCTCTTCCCACCGCACCGCCCCGTTCGCCGTCATCGCGTCTCCTCTCCGCCGAGCCTGGCCTACCTCACGATGAGGTCGTTCGCGCCGGCCTTTCGCTGCGCGTTGCCGGCGAGATCCGTCGCCATGACCCGGTACCTGTAGCGCCCCGGAGGCAGCTTCACGGCGATGCTCCGCGACACGGCCCTCCCCGTCGGGACCTCGCCGAGCTTCACGACGCTCACGGTCTTGCCGGCCAGGTTCGCGACGCGCACCCGCGCCTGCGCCGTCGGGCTCAGAGCGTCGCGCACCACGAAACGCAGCGTCGCCCGCCCGCCGCTCGCCGCGCTCAGCGCCTGGGGAGCCAGCGTCACAGGGCCGAGCGTGTCGAGGATCGTGGAGACGTCCAGCTCGAGCGGGTCGTCGGGACTGCCGGGTTCTCCCGCATCCAGCAGCGTGCTGGCCAGCTGGATGTGGATCACGTGCGCGCCGTCGTGCTTCGGCAACTGCACCGTCTGCGAAGGAACGAGAGGAAGCCACTCGCCAAAGCTCGCGTCGTCGATGGCGAACCGCACCTCGTCGAACACGCCGAGATCGGCGACTGCCGTCAGAAGGATGGTCACCACGCTGTCGGTGGTCCACTCGCTCACGGCGCCGGGGTCCACCGGATCACCGGCGATCCGCCCGGCGGACGCAGAACCCGCCGTGAGCATCGCCGCGGTGCAGAGGATCAGCGCTGCGCAGAGCGCCGCGGGCGAGCGGTGAAGCCGGTTGAGTGCAGACGGGATCATGAGGCGGACCTCCCGGGTCGCGGTTCGACGAGCTCATTCTATCGCCAGGACGGGTGACGGGCATGCGCGGGGGCCGGCGGCGCATGCGCGCCGCCGGCCCCGGCATCCGGCAGCCGCGGGCAGGAGCCCGCGACGCTTCAGGTCCGCGGCGCTTCTGGAGCCGCGGGCGGCTCCGGCGGCGTCAGGGACGGCGGCGGCAGCGGAGCCGGCGGCATCCCCAGCGGGTCGGCGGCGGCCTTCCACGCGCCGGCGTCCGCCTCGGCAGGCGGCAGCGCGCCGGCGGCTGTACCCGCCGTCAGGGCGTCCTGATAAGCGGGCGGCGCGACCGGCGGCGGCGCGATGGGCTGGTACGCCTGGCCGCCGGCGGGCGGCGTGCCGTACGGAACGGCGCCGTAGGCCGGCGGAGGCGGGACCGGCATGCCGTAGCCGCCGGTCGCGGCCGGCGCAAGGACCGCCTCGCCGCCGGAGCCGAGGTACATCGTGCTGATGTAGCAGATCGCGAAGGGGCCGGCGGCGATCTCGAAGATCAGCGTCAGAAGCCAGTTGAGCGTCGATGAGGCCCGGCCGATCAGCGAGATCACCAGCATGATCACGAAAAACGCAGCCCCGAGCACGATGATCGTAGCGAAGGTCTTCCACCAGCCCACGCCCTTGACCATCTGGCTGCTGGTGCGCGTGGCCTCCCCGAAAGTCAAGCCGCGGTCGGCGATCAGCGGCAGGACGTACAGCCACGTCGTGCCCAGCCAGGCGGCGAAGACCAGGACCGCGATGATGCCGATGATCGGAATGATGGCCACGATGCCGCTCACAATGGAGATGCCCGCGATCACCAGCCAGAACACGATGAAGGACCCGAACTTGCGGAAGCCGCTGAAGATATCGCCGAAGTTCACCCCACGGGTCTCGCGAGCGGCGCCGATGACCATGTTGAACATGCCGCCGTAGAACACCATGGCCAGGACCGAGACGATCAGGTAGCCGACCACGCCGAGGATGAACGCGACGATGAGCGTCCCGATGCCCAGGCCCGTGATGCCGTTGGCGTCGCCGGACGAACCGATGGCGATACCTCCCACACTGACCGCCAGCATGCCGAAGACGATGGAGAACACGATGAGCGCAATCACCCCCACGATGAGGCCCACCACGAGGCCCGCGAGGATCAGCCATCCGATATCACGGCGCCACAGCTCCCACGCTTTGGTGAACACATCACCGATACTCATACATCCCTCCCCTTGTGTGCGCCTGGCGGCGCACTTCTCTGGCGGTCGCGCTGCCTCATACCCTCTCTCACTTTCGCCCTTCTGTCACGTAGTCTGCCCGAACGAGCCCGCCTTGGCCACGTCTCATGCGCCCGGGATCGAAGCCGGAGGCTCGGGCGCCGCCGGCGCTTCGGGCGCCGCCGGCTGCGTCACCGCGGTCTGCGGCGCCGGCTGCTGCGTCGCCGGCGCCTCCGCGGCGGGATAGGCCGGCGGCGCCAGAGGCGGCGGGGCCGGCGCGTAGGCCTGCCCCTGCTCGACGGCCGGTGGCCAGGCCGCCGGAGGCGCGCCGTACGGGGGCGCCGGCGGCGCCGGCGGGAGGGGCGGCGCTCCGTACGGCGCCGCCGGCGCCGAGTAGGCCGGCGGCCCGGCCGGGGCCGGCCGCGGCCAGCCGAGCACGGCATCGACGAGCGGGCCCTCGCCGCGCGCCTGGAAGTACATCGCCACCATGTAGGTGAGCACGAACGGGTACAGCAAGATGGTCGCGATGGCGCCGGCGAACGGGATCAGGCCCAGGACGGTGCTGACGGCGCCGACCACGAGTTGCAGCAGGAAGAGCACGAGGAAGGTCCACCACCAGCCGCTGCCGTGTACCAGGCGGCGACTCTCGCCCATCGCCGCGGTCACTCCGAGGCCGCGGTCGACGATCACCGGGAACACGTACACCCAACACATCGCGAGGTACACATACGCGACCATGGCCGCCAGGAGGACGAGGAAGCCGAGCCCGGCGAGGATCCCCGAGCCGGCGGCCGCTCCGCCGCCGATCAGGGCGGTGGGCACGATCAGGATGGCCGTGAAGATGAGGCCGAGCAGCACCGTCGCCCAGATCACCTTGCCGAACAGGCCGAAGCCCGAGAAGGCGTCGCCGTAGGCCATCTCGCGGTCCTCGCGCACGCGTCTCAATACCCCGGAGATGAGGCCCACGTACAGCGGGACCGACAGGAACAACAGCACCACGAAGATCGCGACCGAGCCGCCGATGAGGACCGCCACGCTCGTCGAGTCCATGCCGGTGACCACACCCTCCGCGTCCACCTGCATGCCGCTGAGGCTCCCGCCAATCGTCACGAAAAGGATCGCCACGGCGGCCACCGTGGGCACGATGCTGGCGATCAGGATGCCCACGATCAGGGGGCCTATGTCCTTGACGAACAGCCCCCACGCGTCTCTGAACAGCTTACCGATGTCCACGTCTCAACCTCCCGCGCCGGGGGTTGCCGGCGCCTGCCCGAGGGCGGCGTCGACCAGATGGCCCTCGCCGTTTGCCTGGAAATACATGCTGAGGACATACGTCAGCTCAAACGGCGCCGCCAGAAGCCCTACGATGAGGCCGACGACCGGGATCACGTTGAGCACCGACACGATGATGCCCACGACCAGCGAGCCGACGAGCAAGGTGAGGAAGGTGATGAAATACCCCGGCGCGGCGGCGAGCCCGCGGCTCTCCGACAGCGCTTCGCCGACGCCGAGACGGCGGTCCACGACCAACGGGAGCGCATAGACCCAGATCGTCGTCAGGATCAGCCCTGGGATCACGAGCAGCGCGTAGCCGATGCCGATGACAACGCCAAGGATCACGAAGGCCACAGCGAAGGCGCCTATCTGATCCGTTTCCTTCATGTCGGAGTACGTCGCCGGCCGCCGTTCGCGAATCCGGCGCAGGATCATACGGAACATCGCCGCCGCCGCCCACGCGTAGACCACGAGCCCTACGACGAAGACCAGAACGAAGGCGAAGAACGCCGACGCCGACCCGAAGACGCCACCGGCCACGCCGCCGAACCTCATGAGGCCGATACCTCCGGCCATGACCGCGAGGAGCACGGCGCCGGCGACGCCCAGGATCACGGCGGCGATCAGGGCGGTCACGAGCAAGGGCCCCAGATCGAGCCTGAACAGCCCCCAGGCGTCCTTGAAGCACTTGCCGATATCCATGTCGTCACCCTCCGCCACGAAGTGTATCGTCGTGCTCGTTTGCGCTCAAAGGTGTGTCTTCGCCCACGATCGCTGCTACAATTGACGCAGCTATGCGCGAGTGTACCCGCAGAGACTTCCTGAGAATCGCCGGCGTGGCGGCCGCCGGAGTGGCCCTGGCCGGGGCCGGCTGCGGCTCGCAGCCGGCCATACCGCCGCCCGCGAGCGAGCGCCTCTCGTCGTCGGCGCCGCCCAACAAGCACCGGCGGCCGCCGCTGGCCGTGGCTCGCGGCGGCGACCCCGCGAGCATCACGACGGCCGCCATCGCCGCCCTCGGCGGCATGAAGGCCTTCGTCAAGCGCGGCGACGACGTCATCGTGAAGCCCAACATCTGTACGGGCTACCACGGGCCGGAGTACGCGGCCACCACCAACCCCGACGTGGTCGGCGCGCTCGTCGGGCTGTGCCTGACCGCCGGGGCCGGCCGCGTGCGCGTCATGGATTCACCCTTCGGCAGCCAGGCGGACGAGGCCTACAGGGTCAGCGGCATCCAGGCGGCCGTCGAGAAGGCCGGCGGCCACATGGAAGTCATGGCGCCGGCCAAGTTCCGCGACTACACGATCCCCGCGGGGCTCGACCTCAAGCAGTGGCCCATCTACTCCGACATCCTCAGCTGCGATGTGCTCATCGACGTGCCCATCGCCAAGGACCACGGCGCGACCAGGCTCTCGCTGGGCGGCAAGAACTTCCTCGGCGTGATCCTCGATCCCGGCGCCATCCACAGCAACATCGGCCAGCGCACGGCCGATCTGGTCAGCGCCTGCCGCCCCACACTGACCGTCATCGACGCCGTGCGCATCCTCACCGCCAACGGGCCCACCGGCGGCGACCTCAACGACGTGGAGAAGCTGGACACCGTGATCGCCAGCCCCGACATCGTCGCCGCCGACTCCTTCGCGGCCACGCTCTTCGACCTCAGCGGCGCCGACATCCCGTACGTGCAGGCCGCCTACGACATGGGCCTCGGCGAGATGGACCTCGACAAGGTCGACATCCGCCGCGTCTCGGCCTGACCCGCGCGGCCGGCG
>JBAXRL010000224.1:0-5212 GCA_037131205.1 Actinomycetes bacterium
CGATGGCCTCGCCGACGCTGGCCGCGGCGGCCTCGGGGTTGTGGTGGGCGCCGCCGCGCGGCTCCGCGACGACGCGCTCCACGACGCCCAGCGCGACCAGGTGCGAGGCGGTCGGCTTGAGCGCCTCCGCGGCCTGCGGCGCGTAGGCGGCGTCGCGCCAGAGGATCGCGGCGCAGCCCTCGGGGGTGATCACCGAGTAGGTGGCGTTCTCCTGCATGAGCACGCGGTCGGCGACGGCGAGGGCGAGGGCTCCGCCCGAGCCGCCCTCGCCGATCACCGTGGCGATGACCGGGACGCTGAGGCGCGCCATCTTGAGCATGGTCTCCGCGATGGCGCGCGCCTGGCCACCCTCCTCGGCGGCCACGCCCGGGTAGGCGCCCGGCGTGTCGACGAACGACAACACGGGGAGGCCGTGCCGCTCGGCCAGGGCGAACAGCCGCTGCGCCTTGCGATAGCCCTCGGGCTTGGCCATGCCCCAGCTGTGCGACTCCTGCTCGTCGAGCGTCCTGCCCTTCTGGTGGCCGACGACCAGCACGGCGCGGCCGCGGAACCAGCCGAGCCCGCCGACGATGGCCGGGTCGTCGGCGCGCAGGCGGTCGCCCTTGAGCTCCTCGAAGCCCTCGATGAGGTACCCGATGTAGTCGCGCGTCCGCGGCCTGCCGGCGTGCCGCGCAATCTCGACGGTCACCCAGGCGTCATGGCGACGGCTCTCGTGCTGCAGGCTCTTCAGCCGCGCCTGCAGCTTCTCGATCTCTTCCGACAAATGGACGCCGGGCATAAGTGGCAAGCGCCTTAGCTCGCTCAAGCGCTGTCTGAGCCATCCCACCCTTGCCTCGTTCTCGTCCAGCGGTCGTTGTGACTCGGTCAGGTTCTTCACCTCCCCCCAGCAAGCGCAGGTAGTTGCCGACCTTCATGCGCAGATCCCTACGCGCCACCACGGCGTCGAGATGACCCAGCAGGAGATTGCGCTCGGCGCTGCCGAAGCCCTCCGGCAGCGTCTCGCGGGTGGTCTCGGCGATCACGCGCGGGCCGGTGAAGTACAGCTGCGCGCCCGGCTCGGCGATGCAGATGTCGGCAAGCGTCGCGAAGCTCGCCACCACGCCTCCCGTGCACGGGTCGGCGAGGATGGTCACGAAGGGTGACGTGGCCTCGTTGATGAGGTCCACGGCGCAGCTCGTCTTGGCCATCTGCATGAGGCTCAGGATGCCTTCTTGCATGCGGGCGCCGCCGGAGCTGCAGACTGCCACGAGCGGCAGGTCTTCTCCGGCGGCCAGCTCCGTGCTGCGCCACAGCTTCTCGCCGACCACGCTGCCCATGCTGCCGCCCATGAAGCCGAAGTCCATGACGGCGAGCACGCACTGCGTGCCGTCGATGGCGGCCGTCCCCGTGACGATCGCCTCGGTGAGGCCCGTCTTGGCCTGTGCCTCGCGAACGCGCTCGGGGTACGTGTCGAGGTCGCTGAACTTGAGAGGGTCGAGCGTGAGCACGTTGCTCCAGAGCTCGCGGAAGGTGCCCTCGTCGACGAGCTGCCGGATGCGCTCGCGGGCGCCGATGCGCAGATGGAAGCCGCAGTGCGGGCACACCAGGAGGTTCGCGCGCACGTCGGCAAGCCGTGCGGCCTGCCTGCACGAGGGGCACGCCCATTCCGGCCTGACGGGGTCGGAGTCGCGGTGTTCGATCTCGACGGTGACGTTCATGAGAGTGGGGCGGCGAGTCTTCAGCCGTCGAAACGGCGAAAGACCAGAGTGACGTTGTGGCCGCCGAAGCCGAAGCTGTTGCTGGCGGCCACCTCGACCTTGCGGAAGCGCGACTCGAGCGGCACGTAGTCCAGGTCGCAGGCCGGGTCGGGGTCGGTGAGGTTGATGGTCGGCGGCATCAGACTGTTCACGATCGTGAGCACGGTGGCCACGGCCTCGATCGCTCCGGAGGCGCCCAGGCAGTGGCCGATCATCGACTTGTTCGACGAGATCGCGACATTCCGCGCGTGCTTGCCCAGGGCGACCTTGATGGCCCTGGTCTCGGCGATGTCGCCGGCGCTGGTGGCGGTGCCGTGGGCGTTGATGTAGTCGACCGCCGACGGCTCCAGACCGGCCTCCGCGAGCGCCATCTTCATGGCCCGCGCCTGCGACTTGCCGCTCTCGTCGGGGAGCGTCATGTGGAAGGCGTCCGAGCTCATGCCGGCGCCGGCCAGCTCCGCGTAGATGTGGGCGCCGCGGGCCTGGGCGTGCTCGAGGCTCTCGAGCACCAGGCAGCCGGCGCCTTCGCCGATCACGAAACCGTCGCGGCCGGCGTCGAAGGGCCGCGAGGCATGCTCCGGGTCGTCGTTGCGCAGGCTGAGCGCGCGGGCGGCGGCGAAGCCGGCCACGGCGACCGGGCTCACGGGCGCCTCGCTGCCACCGGCGAACATCACCTCGGCGTCGCCGTGGCGGATGATGCGCGCCGCGTAGCCGATGGCGTCGGAGCCGGCGGCGCAGGCGGTAACGGTGGCGCTCAAGGGGCCTTTGGTGCCGAGCTCGAGCGAGACGTGCGCCGCGCCCATATTGGGGATCATCATCGGTACGAGCAGCGGGTTCACGCGGTCTGGACCCTTGGTGAGGAGCTTGTCGATCTCGGTGTGCAGCGTCTGCAGGCCGCCGACGCCGCTGCCGATCACCGCCCCGACCCTGTCCGCCTCGGGGCGGGGGTCGAACTCGGCGTCGGCGGCCGCCAGCTTGGCGGCCGCGACCGCGTACCGCGAGAAAAGGTCGAGCCTGCGCACCTTGCGCTTGTCGATGAAGTCCTCGGCGTCGAAATCCTTGACCTCGGCGGCGATGTGCACCTTGTAGTCGGTGGTGTCGAAGCGCGTGATGGGCCCGACGCCCGACTCGCCGGCGACGAGCCGCCGCCAGAAGGTGTCGACGTCGTTGCCCAGCGGCGAGATCACGCCGAGACCGGTGACGACGACTCTGGTGGTAGGCGTCATCAGATGCCCAGCCCGCCATCGACCGGGAGCGTGACGCCCGTGACGAAGCGCGCCTGCGGAGAGGCGAGGAAGACGACGGCGTTGGCCACGTCGTCCGTCGTCCCGATACTCTTGAGCGGCGTCGCATCGACGATGAGCTTGCGCGTCTCCTCGGGCAGGGCTTGCGTCATCGGCGTGTCGATGTAGCCGGGAGCGATGGCGTTGACGCGTACGCCGCGCGCGCCGAGCTCCTTGGCCAGCGACTTGGTGAGGCCGATAACGCCCGCCTTGGCTGCCGCGTAGTTGGCCTGCCCCGCGTTGCCGCGACGGCCCACTACACTGGCAAGATTGATGATACAGCCTGCGCGGCGGCGGAACATCTTGCGGGCCGCCGCCTTGCTCACCAGAAACGCGCCGCGCAGGTGCGTGGCGATGACGCTGTCGAAGTCGGCCGGGTCCATCAGCATCACCACGTTGTCGCGCGTGATGCCGGCGTTGTTGACCACGATGGTGAGCGGGCCGAGCTCTGCTTCCGCGCGCTCGACCATGGCGTTGACCTGCCCCTCGTCGGAGACGTCGGCCATCACGACGAGGCCCCTGCGGCCGAGCTTCTCGATCTCGCCGACCACGGCCGCGCAGGCGGCCTCGTCGGCGAAGTCGTTGACCGCCACGTCGGCGCCGGCCGCGGCCAGGCTGAGCGCGATAGCGCGCCCTATGCCGCGGCCGGCGCCGGTCACCAGAGCAATGGATCCTGTCAGGTCGAGCTCGACGGTCACGCGACCTCCCAATAGCGTGCGTCCTCGCGCAGCGCCCCGATAGTATCGGCGTCGGCGGCCCGGGCCACGGTCGCGTCTGGGGCGATGCGTCGCACGAGGCCGCTCAGCACGCTTCCGGGGCCGACCTCAAGAAACGAATCATACCCTGCCGCACACAGGGTCTTCACAGACTGGGTGAAGCGCACCGGCGAGACGAGCTGCTTCGAGAGCAGCTCGACGAAGTCGCCGGTCTCGAACCTGAGGCTGCAGACCGAGAAGAACGCCGGGTCCGGCGTGTGCCACGCGGTGGCCTCGAGCGCGGCGCGCAGCGGCGCCTGGGCAGCCGCCATCAGCGGCGAATGAAAGGCGCCGCTCACGGCCAGCGGAAGCACCCGCTTGGCGCCGGCCTCCGTGGCCGTGGCGGCCAGGTCGTCCAGAGCGGCCTTTTTGCCGCTCACCACGACCTGGCCGGGGCTGTTGAAGTTGGCCGGCCACACACCGTCGAGGCCGGCCGTCAGCTCCTCGACCTTATCGTCGGGCAGGCCGATGACGGCGACCATGCCTGCGGGGTCGGCTGCGGCGGCGCGCAGCATCTCCTGGCCGCGGCGGCGCACCAGGCGCAGCGCGTCGTCGAACGACAGCGCGCCCGTGGCGACCAGCGCCGTGTACTCCCCGAGGCTGTGGCCGAAGGCGGCGTCGAAGCGCAGCCCGGCGTCGGCGAGGATGCGGAAGATGCCGATCGAGTTGACGAGAAGCGCCGGCTGCGTCACGTCGGTGCGCGCCAGGGTCTCGGCCGGGCCCATGGCGCAGACCTGCTCGAGGTCGTACTCGAGCACGTCCGAAGCCTCGGCGTAGCTGTCGCGCATCCGCGGGTAGGCGGCGCAGAGGTCACAACCCATGCCGACGGCTTGAGACCCCTGCCCGGGGAACATCAGTGCGAGCTTCGTCATGACGCCCTCCAGGACGCTGAGTGTCGGTGCGCCTCAATGCTTACCCAGAACCGCGACAAAACGCGACCGGTGCCGTGCCGCGGCGCTGTCACAGCTCCCACTTGGTGAGGCACGAGCCCCACGTGAGCCCGGCGCCGAACCCGGCCATCAGCAGCATGTCGCCCTTCTTGAGGCGGCCGTTCCGGCTGGCCTCGTGCAGGCAGATCGGGATGGAGGCGCACGAGGTGTTGCCGTAGCGGTCGAGGTTGGCGAACACCTGCGCCTCGGTGAAACCCAGACGCCGCGCCGCGGTCTCGATGATGCGGATGTTGGCCTGGTGCGGCACGAACAGGTCGACGTCTTCAACGGTCAGGTTCGCATCGCCGAGCACCTTCTCGCACGAGCCGACCACCGTGCGCGTGGCGAACTTGAACACCTCGCTGCCGGTCATGTGCATGGCGTGCTCGTGATCGCGCACCGTCTCGTAGCTCGCCGGCATACGGCTGCCGCCGGCGGGTATGTTGAGGTACGGCGCGCCGCTGCCGTCGTTGCCCAGGTCGAAGCTGAAGATGCTGCCGTTGTCGGTG
>JBAXRL010000225.1:0-5212 GCA_037131205.1 Actinomycetes bacterium
GGGCCGGCTCGCAGCCCGTGGCCGTGAGGATCGCGCCGGCGTGCACCGTCGTCCGCTGCGGAGACTGACTGAAGTCGATGGCCTCCACGGGGCACTCATCGGCGCATATGCCGCAGAACGTGCAGGTCTCGAGGTCGATGGTGCGGATCACGCGACCGTCGTAGAACTCGCTGAAGATCGCCTTCTTGCCGGGCTCCGAAGAGTCGGCCTCGCAGACCGTCTCGCAGGTGCCGCAGTTGACGCAGGCGTCGGTGACCATATTCGGCAGGGTGCGGATGCTGACCTGGAAATCTCCGGGGTGACCGCTTACGGCCTCGACAGTCGAACGGCGGTGGATGGAGAGGTCGGGATGGTCGATGGCCACGTTGCGGTGGAAGCACTTGCGCGTGCCGGCCTGCGCGTCGGTGGTGGGCAGGCACTGGCCGCAGTCGTTGGTGGGGAAGACGGTGCCGATGCGCGCGGCGCGGCCGCCGAGGAAGGCGCGCCGCTCGACGAGCTCGACGTGGTGGCCCATCTGGGCGAGCTCGGCGGCGGACTGCGTGCCGGCCACGCCGCCGCCGATGACGACGACGGTGTTCTGCCGCTCGGCGTAGCTCATCGTGTCCGCCGGGGCGTCGGGGTAGGCGATCGACGCGTCGATGATGCGTGCGGCTTTGTCGGTGACGGAGGCGACGTCGCTGCCGTGTACCCAGCTGCAGCCCTCGCGGATATCGGCGATCTCGAGCTGCAGGCCGCGCGCCATGAGCTTCTGGAAGCGCCTCGCAGCGAAGTCGGGGGTGCAGCCGGCGAAGACGAGCTGGCGCCCGTCGCCGGCCTCGCCCCCGGCTCCCGCGTCCATCAGTTCGAGCATCTGCGCCTGACCGACGCGGCTGCACCAATGGTCGCCGCGCATCACGTCGGCGTCGCTGCCGACGTGCATTTCGAGCCGGTCGAAGTCGAGGTTCTTGAGCGTCCCGGCGCACTCGCAGAGGAGCACGAGCGGGCGCTCGGGGCCGTGACCGTTCGGGGCTGTCATGCGCGCACCCCCTCCGCGGCCGGCGTGCTTGCGGGGGCCGGGTCGGCCGAGCCGGTCGGCGCGGCGTCCGCCTGCGGCGGCCGCGCCTCGATGGCCGCGGCCGGGCAGCCGCGCACGCAGGTGCCGCAGCCCAGGCACTTTTCGTCGTCGTAGATGATCGTGCGGTACACGGTGACCCGCTCCGGCACTTCCACGAGGCCGTCGGGTTCGTGCCGCATGAGGCGCCGGAGCGCGCCGCCGAGGGCGCCCCGGCGGCTGTCCGCCGGCGCGTCCAGCAACTGGTTCACGTCGAAGAAGGCGCCGCGCTCGGAGGCCCCTGACGGGCAGTTGGTGGCGCATTTGCCGCAGCCCACGCAGAGCTCCTCGTGGCGGACGATCTCGCAGCCCACGCCGACGGTGCTCCGCAGCGCGCCGCCGGGCACGCGGCTGAGGATCTCGCGGCCGCGATGGGTGAGTGGCATCAGGCAGCCCCCCTTACGGTGGCGAGCGGGGCGCCGGCGGCGAGCGGGGCGCCGGCGGCGAGAGGGGCGCCGGCGGCGAGAGGGGAGCCGTGGGCGCCGCCGGCCTCCGATCGCGGCAGCGGCGGCAGGCCGACGATCACGCGGTCCATCTCGCGCACAGCGGCGACGAACTTGGGCGGCTCGCCGGCGCTCATCGTGAACATCTGGCAGCGCTGGGGCTCGACGCCGACGCTCTTGAGAAGGCGCTGCACAAAGGCGACGCGGTCGACGGCCATGAAGTTGCCCTCGCGGTAGTGGCACTGGCCGAGCAGGCAGCCGGCGACCATCACGCCGTCTGCGCCTTCGGCCAGCGCGCTCAGCAGGTGCAACGGGCTGACGCGCCCGGTGCAGGGCATGAGCACGAGGCGCACGGTCGGCGGCAGCGGCGTGCGCGCGTTGGCGCTCGCGTCGGCGGCCGCGTAGGCGCACTCGCGGCAGCAGAAGGCGACGATCCTGCGGTCGGCCGCCGCGGCGAGGGCGCCGCCGGCCGCGCCGGCCGCCGCCGTGATCGGAGACGCGGCCATCACACCGTCGCCTCCGCCAGCACCTCGGCGTCGCTGAAGCCGCCGAGCTGGATCGCTCCCGTTGGGCATTCGGCGGCACAGATGCCACAGCCCCGGCAGATGTTGGCGTCGACCACGGAGTGGGCGTCCGCGCCCAGCGTCAGCATGATCGCCGTCTGCGGACAGGACGTTTCGCAGACGCCGCAGCCGATGCAGACGTCGATGTCGCTGGCCGCCACCTGGGCGGGCGTCATCGCGAAGCCCGTGCTGAGCATGCTCATGGCACGGGCCGCCGCCGCCTTGGCCTGGGCGATCGAGTCGGGGATACTCTTGGGGCCCTGGGCGGTGCCGCACAGGAACATCCCGGTGCGCTGCGTGTCGACCGGAGCGAGCTTCGGGTGAAGCTCGCGGATGAAGCCGGCGGCCGCGGTCTGCACGCCGGCCACGCGGGCGATGTCCTGGGTGCCCTTCGAGCCCTCCAGGCCGGCGGAGAGCACGACGAGGTCGTAGCGCTCCTCGCTCTTGCTGCCGGTCATCGTGTTCTCCATGCGTACCGTGAGGCTGCCGTCCTGCTCCTCGAGGATCTCGCCGACGCGGCCGCGCACGTAGCGCACGCCGCGCTCCTGCACGAGGCGGTAGTACTCCTCGTGGGCCTTGCCGGGCGTGCGCATGTCGGTGTAGCCGATGGTGATCTCGGCGTCGGGGTGGTGTTGTTTGATCAGCGAGCTGTGGAGCGTGGCGAACAGGCAGCAGATCGCCGAGCAGTGCTCGTTGCCGCTGCTGGTGCAGTCGCGCGAGCCCACGCACTGGAGCATGAAGATGCGTTTTGGCGCCGCGCCGTCGGAGGGTCGCTTGAGCTCGCCCGCGGTCGGCCCCGAGGCCGACAGCAGCCGGGCGAGCTGACTCTGCGTGAGCACGTTCGGGAAGCGCCCGTACCCCAGCGGCAGCTTGCGCGTGGCGTCGAACTCCTGATGGCCGGTGGCCAGGATCACGGCGCCCACGGTGATCTCCTCGTTCCAGGCCTTCTGGTCGAAGTCGATGGCGTCGGCCGGGCACGCCGTGACGCACGACTTGCAGTCGGAGCACACGGCGCAGTCCAAGCAGCGTGCGGCCTCCTTGCGCACGTCCTCCTCGCTGAAGCCGAGACGGACTTCCTCCCAGGTGGTGCGGCGCGCGACGCCGTCCAGGGTCTTCATGATGCGCCTGGCCTGCGGCTCGAAGGGCTCGAGCTCGGTGTGCGGGATCTTGACCTTGTCGGCCTCGGCGTCCCACACCGGCACGAGCTGCTCGCCGCGGAGGAAGTTGTGGATGGCGCGGGCGC
The DNA here is from genome assembly GCA_037131205.1 of Actinomycetes bacterium. GTDB lineage: Bacteria > Actinomycetota > Thermoleophilia > UBA2241 > UBA2241 > CAIXSE01. The sequence goes on from JBAXRL010000225.1 coordinate 3,340, forward strand.
CGCGACGGCCGGCGGCGATCGCCTCGATCGCCGTCCAGGGGCCCATCGCGGCGGCGTCGCCGCCGGCGAAGACGCCGGTGCGGCCGGTCATCATGGTGTCGGGGTCGACGCCGATCTGGCCGCGTTCCACGGCCACGCCGTCGGCGCCGGCCGTGAAGTCGTCGACGATCGCCTGGCCGACGGCGAAGATCACGGTGTCGCCGCTGAGCTCCACATACTCGCCCTCCACCGGTACCGGCGGCCGCCAGCCGCGCTCGTTGGGCGCGCCCAGCGTGCAGCGCTGGAACTTGACGCCACCGGCGACGCCGTCGCTGCCGAGGATCTCGACGGGGACCAGCGAGTACTCCACCTGGACCTGTTCTTCCTTGCCCTCTTCGATCTCCTCGGACGAGGCCGGCGCCGTGCGCTCGTCCTCGATGCAGGCGAGCGTGACCTCGTCGGCGCCGCAGCGGAAGGCGGTGCGCCCGGCGTCGTAGGCCACGTCGCCGCCGCCGACGACCACCACGCGCTTGCCGGTGGTGACGCTCTCGCCGAGCGCCTGCGCGCGCAGAAACTCGACGGCGCGCAGGACGCCCTGCTGATCGAGGCCGGGGATCGGCAGATCCTTGCTCTGGTGCAGGCCGGTGGCGAGGAAGACGGCCTTGTAGCCGTCGGCGAACAGGGAATCGACGGTGAAGTCGGAGCCACAGCGCACGCCGGTCCTGAGCTCGACGCCCAAGGCCGTGATGCGGTCGACCTCGCCCTGCAGGGCGGTGCGCGGCAGGCGGTACTCGGGGATGCCGACGCGCAGCATGCCGCCGGCCACCGGCAAAGCCTCAAACACGGTGGCCTTGTAGCCGAACTGCGCCAGCTCGCGGGCGGCGGTGAGGCCCGCGGGGCCGCCGCCGACGATGGCGATGGGTTCGTCGTAGAAGACGGGCAGCGGCGCGGGCAGCTCCGCCGGCGCGCCGTGGTCGGCGACAAAGCGCTTGATACCGGCGATGGCGATGGGGTCGTCCACGTTGCCGCGTGTGCACTCGGTCTCGCAGACGTGGGTGCAGATACGGCCGCAGACGCTCGGGAACGGGTTCGGCTCGCTGGCGACTCGCCAAGCCTCCTCGTAACGACCCTTCGCGACCAGTGCCACATAGCCGTGGGCGGAGGTGTGGACCGGGCAGGCCGTCTTGCAGGGGCTCCAGCCCTTGCGCTCGATGGCGAAGGTCGCCGGCACGGCGTTGGCGAACGGCCGGTGGACGGCGGTCCGCTCGCTGACGCCGAAGTCGAAGTCGTTGGGGTAGGTCACGGGGCACACAGCGGCGCACTCGCCGCAGCCGACGCATTTCTCGTTCACGTACCGTGGGCGATGCCGCACTGTGACGTTGAACTCGCCGGGCGGCCCCGTGATCGCGGTCACGTCCGAGAGCGCGTGCAGATGGATGCGGCTGTTGATGGCCGTGCCGGTGAGGCGCGGCGCCAACGAGCACATGGCGCAATCTTCGGTAGGGAAGGTCTTGCTGAGCCGGGCCATGTAGCCGCCGATGCTCTGCTGACGCTCCACGAGGTGCACCTCGATGCCGGCGGCGGCGAGCTCTTCCGCGGCGGACATGCCGGCGATGCCGCCGCCGACCACCAGCACGGAGCGGTTGAGAAAGGTGCGCTGCCGCGGCAGGTCGCTCATGTGGCGCAGGCGGGCGACGGCGCCCTCCACGATCTTCCTGGCCTTCGCCTGGGCGCGCTCCGGCTCGTGCCCGTGTACGTAGGAGCAGCCCTCGCGGATGTTGCCGAAGGCGACGGCGTTCTCGCCGAGGCGCAGCTCGCGGGCGATGCGCTCGAAGGTGGGGCCCTGAAAGCGCGGCGAGCACGAGGCGATCACGAAGTGGTCGAGGCCGCGCTC
>JBAXRL010000226.1:0-5198 GCA_037131205.1 Actinomycetes bacterium
ACGCGAACGCCGTCCCTTCTTCTGGATGCTGTCGTTCTTCATTCTCATCTTCCTCTTCATGGCCATCTTTCGCACCTACGTCGACGCCGCCTTCGTGAAGCATAGCGGGCCGCAGCAGATCCCACTCATGCTGCTGATCAACGGGGTCATCACCATCGCCGTCTTCTGGTTCATCGGGTTTCTCGGCAAGCCGCCGGACTGCCCGCTGGTCGCCTGGTTCATGATCGGCTCCGCGCTGCTCACCGGCGCCATGTTCGGCCTGGTGCTCAGAGGTTCGGGCCTGGCCTACCCCATTCTCTACCAGCTCCTGAACCTCCAGGACTCGTTCTTCCTCGTCTACCTGTGGAGCATCGCCGGGACTCTCTTCGACGTGCGCCAGGGGGAGCGGCTCTTCCCGCTCCTCATGGCCGGGCAGGTGCTGGGAACAGCCGTGGGGAGCTTTCTGGTCGCCCCGCTCGCAAGGCTCGCCGGCCCTGACTCCCCGCTGGCGGTCGCTGCCGTAGCGTATGCCTGCATCGGGGTCGGCATGCTGATCACCGCCTCGGCTTTCGTCTCTCGCGCGGGGCGGCGAACGGTGGTGGAGGAGGAGACGAACAAGCGTCCCGCCGAGATCCTCTCCCTTATCAGGAAGTACCCCATCATCAGATACCTGACCGCCAACGCCTTCTACCCCAGCATCCTCCTGCCCGTCTTCACCTACCAGTTCTTCGTCATCGCCCACGCCACCTTCGAGTCCCAGCAGGCACTGCTCACGTTTCTCGGCGTCTTTCGCGGGGCGACCACGCTGATCACCTTCGTGCTCCTGTTTGCCGTGGGAAGGTTCTACGCCAAGGTCGGATTGGCCAGAGCCGCTTTCGTTCATCCTGTGAACTTCGCCATCGTATTCGCAGGGTTGGCCGCCTCTTTCGGCATCTTCGTCGCCGCCTATGGCCAGTTCTCCGTGCTCTTCGTGCAACGGGCCATCGCCGGACCGATCAACAAGATCCTCTTCGATGCAGTTCCGCGAAGGTTGATCAAATGGAGCAGGGTGTTCACCGGTGGGACGGTCGTCAACGGCGCCGTCATTCTCAGCGCCCTGGCCATGGTGCTTCTGCAGAAGGTCCTTTCCGCGCACGATCTGGCCTACGTGGGCGTGGTGTTCGCGTTGTTCTGGATCTACGAGACCAACCGCTTCAGGCAGCGGTTCACCACCGGGCTGAGACAGGTCCTCACGGATCGCGCCATCGACTACGAGGGCCACGAGGCGGAGTCGGCCGCGGCGCCCGATATCCCCTGCGGGGAAGGGCACGGCGGGAGCGCGGCGAGAGGGAGCGCGGCGAGAGGGAGCGCGGCGAGAGGGAGCGCGGCGAGAGGGAGCGAGGCGCGCTTGAGAGACGAGCTGTCCGCGGATCCGGAGAAGGCGCTCGCGCTCCTCGATGACCCCGACGCACGAATCCGTGCGCAAGCGGCGGCCTCCTTTGCCGGCAACCTGGATGCACGGGGTCTCAATCCCTTGATCGAAAGGCTGGATGACCTGGGGATCGTGCGCCGGGCTGCCATCGAGGCGCTGGCCGGCTACGTCGACCATTTCCGGCCGTTCCTCGAAGTCGCGCTGCTCGATGCCCTCCCGCAGGTGCAGCAGGGCATCCTCGAGGCGATGGGACTCTCGGACAACAAGTGCGTGCCGCTGACCTTCGTGCGCCACGAGACGGCCAAGGCGTATCAGCGCCTGCAGATGATCGAGTGCCTGGAAGCGGAGCCGTCGTGCCTGAGCCTGGACATGCTCAAAGACCATCTGCGGCAGGACAACGACGAGTCCCTGCGGCTCATCCTCCACGCCACAACGCTGCAGCACCTCGGTGACACGCGGCTGATCCTGGAAGCGCTCCACACCGCTGAAGCGGCCGTGGCCATCGAGCTGCTCGAAAACACTCTGCCGCCGGAGATCGCGCGCCTCGTCCTGACGTTGGTCGATGATGTCCCAGCCGCGGAGAAGATCGAGAGAGGCAGAAGCTACATCGTGCTCAGGCAGCCGCTGGATCTCGGCCACATCGTGTCGTTCCTGGGGACCAGCCCCGATCCGACAACGCGGATGCTGGCGGCGTTTGTCAGCGGCGAGCAGGCGCCGGATGACATCTGCCTTCCTGCCGTGCAGCGGCTGGTCGACGATCCCAGCGAGCACGTACGTGAAGCAGCGGCCTATGCCATCAGAAACATCGCTCAAGGAGATGCCTTCTTGCCGGAAACAGTCTTCGATATCGACGCCCTGACAAAGACGACCCTCTTTGACGGGGTCAGCATCCGCGGCATGGAGGCGATCGCCTCGACCATACAGCAGAAGTTCTACAGGGCAGGCTCAGTCATCGTCGGTGAAGGGGACGAGGTCCACTCCATCTACTGCATCATCAGCGGCACGGCCGACGTCTTCCGCCACCACGGGAAGCCGGATCAGACGCTGGTCAGGACTCTGGCGGATGGCGCCGTGATCGGGGAGACGCCGCTGTTCACGAGTCATCCCTCACAAGATGCCTGTGTCGTCACGTCGGAGTTCATCGAGCTCTACGCGATCGACTTCGACGACATGCGACACATCATGACCGTCTATCCGCAAGTGGTCATCAATGCGGCTGCGGCTCTTGCCCTCCGGCTTGAAGACAGGTGAAAAACCGGTAGTAGCTGTCGACCCGTTGTTCCCAGGAATGCTCGCGGGCCATGAAGTCCATGACCCGCTGCCTGGCGACGCCCGGCGGCCTTTCGAGGAGCATGAGCGCTCTGGCGGCGGCGTCATCGACATCGTCGTAGGCGAAGACGCCGCCGTTGCCCGTCGCTGCGAGCAGATCGTTGTTCACGACGCGCTCTTCCGAGAGCACCGGCAGGCCGCCGCGCAGATAGCTGTAGATCTTCGCGAGATCGTTGTCGAACGGGTATGGACCCGGAGCGAGGGCCAGGCCGATCCGGGCATGCCCGATGTAGTCCCAGATGCGCTCCTCGGGCATCTCACCATGGCGGACGACCAGCGGCGCAAGCTCCTCGGCCTTCCCATCGGCGCGGCCGTCATCGTACAGGCGGAGCTTGTCGCGGCCGATGTGGTGGATGCGGGCGACGCCCCGGAGTGCTTCGCCCAGCCCGTTCAGCATGGGTACCATGCGGGGCGCGCACAGGCTGCCGAGGAAGAGCACGACCTTCTCCCCCTCTTCGTAGGGGCTCGCGCCGGTACGGGGAATGACGGACGGGCATCCGGTTGGGACGAGCATGGTGGACACCCTGGCTCCGTACACGGCCTGCCACCGCTGCTCGTTCTCCCGGTTGTTGAAGACGACCACACGGGCGCGTGCCGCGATCGCGTCCTGGCAGTGCACGAGCCTGCCCCGCCAGGCCGCATCCCGTTCCGGAGCCTTCTCGTCCACGACCCGCACGAGCCGTGACACAACGGGTCCGCCGAACGTACCGATGAGCTCGATGGAGAAGTGATAGCAGGTCTTGACGACGTCGAACCCGGCCACGCCCAGGTGCTCGAGCGGATGCACCGGGACCCCGGCGGCGGTGACGCTACGCCCGTCCACCGGGGCGATGATCTCCACGGCGAGACCGCGCTTCCTCAGGCCTCCGGTGAGGGCGTGCAGGCGGATGGTGTCTATGCCGTCCGGCTGCAGCGAGGGATCCTTGTGAAAGACGAACCCGACCTTCATCGGCGACCGCGCTCGAGAGACACGGTCGCGCTGGGCGGAGCGCGCCTCGCGGCGACCGCGCGCACGCGCCCCCGGCGCACGCCCGCCTTCACGATGATGTTCCACCCCAACCGGTTGAAGGGGAGGCGCCTGCCCAGGATGCGATCGGGCTGCGCCAGGCACTCCACGCGGCAGATCCTCACGCCGGATGGTGTACGACGGGCGAACCTGTGGGGGATCAGGTAGTTCGCCCGCCAGCACAAGGGCTGCAGACCGGCAAGCCGCAGCTTCGTCGTCAGGCTCAGAAACGAGTAGAACCGCAGGTGGGTCTCATCCCACCCGAACCAGGCCTTGTCGCCGAGCACATGGCGGTGATAGACGCCCTGGGTCAGGTAGTTAAGGGACAGGGCGTTCTGCGTGCTGACGATCAGCGCCCCATCGGGTCTCAGATGTGCGGCGGCCTGCCGCAGGAGGCCCTCGTCGTCCTCCACGTGCTCGAGCACATCCTTCATGAGGATGACGTCGAAGAGCCCGCCGCCGGCGCGCGCGTCAGCGGCGCGCGTCGGGAAGCGCTCGCCTTCCACAAAACGGCACCTGTCGGCGACCCCCCGATTCTCCGCGAACAGGCGGGCTGTGGCCAGCACGGCGCCCTCCGCGTCAACGCCGACGACCTCACTCCCCCCGGCCTCGGCGGCATGGATGACGAAGAGCCCCGCACCGCAACCGTAGTCGAGAAAGCTCTTGCCCCGCAGGTCGCCGATCAGCTCCCCGACGAAGCCGTTCTTCACGCGGCCGTAGGCCGTGCTCTGCTGAGCGAGATAGCGCCGCAGCGCCTGCGGCGCGTCAAGAGAGCGTATCCAGTGATCTTCCGGGTATCTGATGGCCCGCTCCTCAGCGCTCTCCCATGAAGCGGCGATACACCGCCTGCCATTCCCGCTCTTCGCGTTGCGCAGAGAACGATCTCATGCGCTCGCGGGCGGCCCTTCCCAGGGCCGCCCCCTGATCCGGCATGGTGATCAGTCTGTCCAGCGCGGACTGCAGGGCCTGCGCATCCCCATACGGAACCAGCAGACCGGATACGCCGTCTTCGATCAGGTCCTCGACGGCGCCCACACGGCTGGCCACGCACGGCAGCCCGCCGGCCATGGCCTCCATGAGGATGTTCGGGCAGCCCTCCGACACCGACGGCAGAACGAAGGCATCCAGGGAGTCGAGCCACGCGGGCATCGCCTCGCGCGCTACGGGCGGCCGCAGGCTCAGGATCTCACGAACGCCGGTGAGCGCGATCATGCGCTCCAGCGTGTCGCGCTCATGGACGCGCACCTCACCGACGAGCTCCACGCTGATGTCGTGCCTCTCGCGCAGGCCGGCCGCCGCCTTGAGAAGGTAGGGCAGACCCTTGGCGTACTTGAGGATGCCTCCGCTCCCGAGGCGAAACGGACCCGTGCGTGCAGCGCGCGCCCGCCACGCCGCGGAGGGGATGCTCACGGCGTTGTGGATGATCTCCCCCTTGCTCTTGACGGGAGTCAGGGCATCGGCCAGGTCGAGCAG
>JBAXRL010000227.1:0-5193 GCA_037131205.1 Actinomycetes bacterium
TGCGCGACCGCTACGGCGCGGTCGCGATGGTCGGCGACGGCGTCAACGACGCGCCCGCCCTGGCCGCCGCCACCCTCGGCATCGCCATGGGCGCGGCCGGCACGGACGCCGCCCTGGAGACCGCCGACATCGCGCTCATGGGCGACGACCTCTCCGCCGTGCCCGACACCATCCGCCTGGCGCGGCGCACTACACGAGTGATCTGGCAGAACATCGTCTTCTCGATCGCCGTCAAGGCGCTCTTCCTGGTGCTCGCCCCGCTCGGTCTGGTCAGCCTCTGGCTGGCCGTGTTCGCCGACATGGGCGCCTCGCTGCTCGTCACGGCCAACGGCCTGCGCCTGTTCCGCCGCTGAGGTCTGTCTGGCGTACAATGAAATCGGTTCGGGCTTCCGGGCCGCCACGCGAGGAGGGACTGTGGGCGTTGTCATCTACACCAAACCCGGCTGCCCGTACTGCACGACGGCGCGCAACGAGCTCATCGCCCGCGGCGCAGAGTACGAGGAGATCGACGTCACCGCGGTGCCCGGCGCCCAGGAGCGGCTCGCGGAGCTGACTCTCGGGGGCACGATGGTGCCGGTGATCGTCGAGGAGGATGGGTCGGTGCAGGTTGCCGCCGGCGGTGGCTGACGCGTCTGACCCGGGCGCGCGTGCCGCGCCCCAGCCCGACTCCCCACCCCAGCTTCACTTCTTGACCGGCAGCCCGGCTTTCTTCCAGGCCATCAGGCCGCCGTGCACGTTGGTCACGTTGGTGTAGCCCATGCCCGCGAGGCGCTTCGCCTGCCGCGGGCTGCGGTGACCGCTCAGGCAGATCACGAGCAGCTCGTCGTCGCGCCCGAGGCCCGTGTCGTCCCGCTTGATGAGGTCCGGAGGCACGCTGCGCGCACCCTTGGGATGCCCGCTGTGCGCGTACTCGCGCGCCGAACGCACGTCGATGAGCCGGGCGCCGCGCCTGCTGCGCGCGAACGCTTCGTCGACGTCGATGGTGGGCACGCACGCGGGGCCGGCTGCGCCGCCCGCGCCCTTGCGCCTAAATGGCCACATTGTCGTGCCGCGGCTGCTCGACGAGGCCGTCGTACAGCACTTCGAACGGGCCGCTGGTGAGAATCGAGTGCAGCGTCCCGTAGATGCGCTGCACGGGCTCACCGCCGTAGAACTCGTCGTGGGCCTCGAGCGACTCCCACTGCGTCTCGAAGACGAAGTGCACGTCGCCGAGGGCGGCCTCACGCCCCTCGTCGTGAAGCGCGCTGGCGAGCGGCGACATGCCGAACGAACGCAGGACACGGTGGCTGCTCTGGCCGGGGGCCTCGCCGACCCATGCGGCGAGCTCCCGGAGAGCGGCCTCGGCACGATGCTCCGTGCCTTTGAGGACGCTGAACATTGTCTGACCGACGATCATCGGGGGCGCTCCTTCTCGGGTACTGCCTGTCCTGTCTTCCCCACGAAGCGCAGAACCGAACGAAAGCTCAGCGGGCGACCTGGCGGAAGGCGGCCACCAGCGTGGCGGGCTTGAGGGCGGCCTCGCCCTCGCCGGTCCACACGATCTTGCCGGCGCGGTCGACGATGAACGCCATGGGCCGCGTCTCGCCGCTCTTCTTGAGGGCGCCGTAGGCTTGCGCCACGCGTCCGTCGTCGGGGAGCAGCGGGAACGCCAGGCCCTCGACCTCCACGGCCAGCTTCGTCACCTCGTCACGGCCGGCGTCGCAGATGCCGAGAAGCTGGCCGCGCAGGCCCCAAAGTGTGTCGGCCGCCGCGCTGAGCCGCGCGAGCGCCGCGGCGGTCTCGGCGGCCTGCGTGGGCACGAAGACGAGCACCGCGAACCAGTCGCCGCGGTACTGCTTGAGGTTGATCTCGCTGCCGTCGGCGGCGCTGATCGTGAAGGTCGGCGCTTCGCGGCCGACTCCGAAGTTGTACCCCACGTCGAGGACCTCCTGACGGTGCCGCGGGCGCTGCCCGCGCGTGTCGGCGTGAGTCTATCAAAGGGCCGGGGGCGTGGCGCCTGTAGACTGTCGACCGTCCACCCGAGCCCTGACCACCGACACGAGACGGGAGCCATGAACACCAGGACCAGGATTACTGACGCTCACGCCCGGCAGATCCTCGACTGCCGAGGCTATCCGACGCTCCAGGTCGACGTCTGGGCGGGAGACCACCACGGCCGTGCAGACGTCCCGGCAGGCCGCTCCACGGGATCCAACGAGGCGCTCGAACTGCGCGATCGCGACGCGGCCGTCTATCGTGGCTTCGGCGTCACCCGGGCCGTCGCCAATGTCAACGACACGATCAAGCCGCGGATCGCCGGCCACGACGTGACCGACCAGCAGGGCCTCGACCGCCTGCTGCGCGAGGTGGATGGCACGCCCAACAAGGCGAACCTCGGCGCGAACGCCATCATCGGCGTGTCGCTGGCGGCCGCGCGCTGCTCCGCCGCCGCCGCCGGATTGCCGCTGTACCGCGCGCTCCGCTTCGACGCCTGCGTCCTGCCGGTGCCCATGATCAACCTGATCAACGGGGGGCGTCTCACCTCCAACGATCTGGATTTCCAGGAATTCATCATGATGCCCGTGGGCGCGCGCACGTTCGCCGAAGCGCTGCGCATGGCCAGCGAGACGCACATGGCCCTCATGGAGATCGTCGTCTCAAGATACGGCAAGCTGTCCGGCAATACGGGCGACGAGGGCGGCTTCGCGACCCCGATCACCGATGTGCGCGAGGCGCTGCAGGTGCTGCACGACGGCGTCGCGGCGGCAGGCTACGCGAAGGACGTGGTCTACGCCCTCGACTGCGCCGCCACCCACCTGTGGGACGCAGAGCGGCGCGTCTATACCGTTGGCGGGCGTGAGTACACCACCGAGGGCATGGTCGACTTGTACAAGGAGCTCGTGCGCGACTTCGGCGTGGTCTCCATCGAGGACCCGCTCACCGAGGACGACTGGGACGGCTGGGTGCAGATCACTCGCGAGCTCGGGGGCGCCGGCGTGCAGATCGTCGGCGACGACCTGTTCGTGACCAACCCCGAGCTGGTGCGCAAGGGTGTCGGGCTCGGCGCCGCGAACGCCCTGCTCTGGAAGGTCAACCAGATCGGCACCCTCTCGGAGGCCTTCGAGGCCGCTGAGGTGGCCTTCCGTGCCGGCTACGGAGTCTGCGTGAGCGAACGCTCCGGCGAGACAGAGGACCCGCTGATCGCCGACCTCACGGTGGCGCTCAACTGCGGCCAGATCAAGACCGGCTCCCCCGTCCGCGGCGAGCGCACCAGCAAGTACAACCGGCTCCTCGAGATCGAGGAGGAGCTGGGGGCGAGCGCCGTCTACCCCGGCCGCCACTTCCGCCGGCCGGTGCTGCGCGGCGCCGAGGCGCCGAACGGATGAGCCAGACGGTGCGTCAGGCCGGCGCGGCGATCGCGGCCCACGGCCGCGCCGACCTGCGCCGCGATGCCATCGAGATCGCGGCCCAGGCGCTCGCCGCGGCCGACCCGGTCGCCGCCTTCTCCCGGCGTGCCGGCCTCAGCGGCGACGTGCTGCGCATCGACGGCGACACCTACGACCTCAAAGGCCGCAGGGTGGTCGTTCTCGGCGCGGGCAAGGCCTCCATCGGGCTGGCGGCGCACCTCGACCGCCTCCTCGGCGCGCACATCGCCGCCGGCTGCGTGGTGGTGAAGCGCGGCCAGGGCCGCCGCCTCAAGCGCATCGAGATCATGGAGGCGGCGCATCCCGTTCCCGACGAGGCCAGCCTGCGGGGCGGCGAGCGCCTGCTGCGGCTGGCCGCCACCACGCAGCCCGAGGATCTCGTGATCGCGATCGTGACCGGGGGCAGCTCGTCCCTCGTCGTCGCCCCCGCGGAGGGCATCTCATTGGCCGACGTCGCGGCGACCACGGGCCTTCTGCTGGCCAGCGGCGCGCAGATCGTCCAGATCAACGACGTGCGCAAGCATCTCTGTCGCATCAAGGGCGGCCGCCTGGCGGCCGCCTGCGGCTGCACCGTGGTCAACCTGACCGTGTCGGACGTCGTCGGCGACCCGCTCGAAAACATCACCGACCTCACCGTGCCCGACACGTCCGCCTTCGCCGACGCCCAACGAGCCTGCGACGCGTTCGCGCTGTGGGACCGCCTGCCCGGCGCGGTGGCCGCCCACCTGCGGCGCGCCGACCCCTCCGACGAGACCGTGAAGCAGCTTGATGATGTGCACAGCTACGTCCTCGCCACGTCAACGATGATGTGTGCGGCCGCGGCCGCGGCGGGCCGCACTCTGGGGTACGCGTCGGAGATCCTGACCCTGGAGCTCGCCGGGGAGAGCGTCGCCGCGGGCCGCTGGCTCGCCGCCCGGCTCCGCGGCCGCACGGCGCCGACGTGCCTCGTCACGGGCGGCGAGACGACGGTCCGGCTGTCCGGCGACGTCGGTGGCGCCGGAGGCCCGAGCCAGGAGGCCGCGCTGGCCGCGGCGCTCGAGCTCGAGGGCGGCGGCCCGGCTTGCGTCCTCTGCATGGACTCCGACGGTACCGACGGGCCCACCGCTGCCGCCGGCGGGCTCGTCGACGACCTCAGCGCCCAGCGTGCGCGAGCAGCCGGCCTCGACCTCAGCGCCGCGCTCGCCAGGCACACCGCCGGCGATGCCTTGGCCGCCATGGGCGACCTCCTCGTGACCGGGCCGACGGGTACGAACGTCAACGACTTGCGGCTGGCGCTGACCAGGGGCGCCTCAAGCGGGGGCGACGGCCACGGAGGTTCGGAGGCCGCGGCGCGTCGGTAGCCGCCGCGAGCGCGGGGCATGCCGGGCGGCGCAGCGGCGCCCGGCGCGCACGAGCGCCGGGGCCGGCCGCCGCCAGGCGGGCCGGCCCCGTCGGGGTCGTCGGATCTGTCTGCGGGCGCGGCTGCCGAAGGCGCGCCGCGCGCTCCGCGTCTAGAACGTCTTGTAGTACTCCCTGGCGGCCGCGCACACGGGGCACTTGTCCGGTACGTCGCCGATCGCCGTGTGGCCGCAGACCAGGCACACGCTCACGGGCTGAGCGGCGATGTCCTTGCCGTCGACAGCCTTGTCGCGCGCCTCGCTGTACATCCACTTGTGGTCCATCTCGGCCTTGACGGCGTACTTGATGGAGCGGCTGGCCTGCGCGTTCTTCTGCACTTTGGCGATCTCGCCGTAAGCCGGGTACATCTCGTCGATCTCGAAGGACTCGCCGGCGAACGCCGCGGCGAGGT
>JBAXRL010000228.1:0-5192 GCA_037131205.1 Actinomycetes bacterium
CCCGCTCGGTCCACGAACGCCCCGCACGCACATCCCTATCGGGATAGGCCCTTAGTCTCTTCACCGGCGCCGGCGGCGGACTGCTCGGCTCCATGCTCCTCGGATGGCGAACAGTGCAGTTCGTTGAGCACGACGCCTGCTGTCGGCGCGTGCGCCCCGTCGCTCTCGATGATCCCTGCACGAAGGGTGTTCCGCGTGTCTGAGGGAACAGTGGTCACCGGCTCATCCCGCGGGATGACGGTCGGCCGCGGTTTGCCGCGAGGATCCGCCGGTGACCCTACACTGTGACACAGATGTCAGATACGACCAGGAGGACAGCATGAGCGACCACGTGGGCATCCCGGTAACTGACCTTGCGGCGAGCCGCGAGCTCTACGCGACGGCGCTGGCGCCGCTCGGCTACAAGATCCTCTACGAGAGCGAGGAGTACGGCATCGTGGGGTTCGGCGCGCAGCGTCCGCAGTTGTGGCTCAGTCGCAGCGCCCGGAAGATGGGCGTGCACGTCGCCCTGGTGGCCACGGATCGCGCCGCCGTCGGGTCGTTCTACGAGCAGGCGCTGGCCGCGGGAGCCACCGACAACGGCCCGCCCGGCCCGCGGGATCAGTACGCTCCGGGCTACTACGCGGCCTTCGTCCACGACCTCGACGGCAACAACCTCGAGGCCGTGCTGCACGAGTAGCAGCGGATGCGCGCGAGCCGGCCGGCCGTCGGCCGGCCGGTCGGCTCGCGCGCCTCGTGCCGGATCCGCCCGCGCGCAGTGCGGCCTCGCGCGCGTGTTCGCTTCCGCGCGGGGCGCCGTCCCTCGCGAACCTTGGCTGGCGGCGGGCCGTCCCTTTCCCTAGACTGGGCACTGACGCGCACGCATGCTGTTCCCCACCATCACATTCGCGGTCTTCTTCCTGCTGGTCTTCGTCGGGAACTGGCTGCTCATGCCCAGACCACGGCTGTGGAAGCCGTTCATCCTCCTCGCCAGCCTCGTCTTCTACGGCTGGTGGGAGTGGCGCTTCGTGCTGCTCCTGGCGCTCAGCGCCGTCGCCAACCAGTTGCTCGCCCGGGCCATCGAGCGCGCGGCGGGGGCCGCATCCCGCAAGTGGCTGCTGGCCGCGGCGGTCGCCGTCAACCTCGGCGTCCTGGGCTGGTTCAAGTACTACGGCTTCTTCGTGACCTCGGTGGTGAACTTCCTCGGCGTGTTTCACCTCAATGCGGACCTTCCGCTGCTGCGCATCGTGCTGCCGGTCGGCATCTCGTTTCTCACCTTCCGCGTGCTGAGCTACGTCATCGACGTCTACCGCGGCAAGCTGCACACGTCGTCGCTGCTCGACTTCGCCGTCTACGTCGCCTTCTTCCCGTACATCATGGCCGGGCCGATCACGCGCGCCAGCGAGTTTCTGCCGCAGCTCGCCGGCCCCAGGGATCCGCGTCGCATCGACACGTCGCGCGCCTTCTTCCTGATCTTCGCCGGCCTCGCCAAGAAGATGCTGCTCGCCGACTACCTGGCCACGCACATCGTCAACGGGGTGTTCACGACGCCCGGCCAATACACCTCGCTGGAGACTCTGCTCGGCATCATCGGCTACGCGGTGCAGATCTACTGCGATTTCAGCGCCTACGCCGACATCGCCATCGGCATCTCGCTGCTCCTCGGCTTCGAGCTGCCGGACAACTTCAACGCCCCCTATACGGCGCTCTCGGTGCAGGATTTCTGGCGGCGCTGGCACATGACGCTCTCGCGCTGGCTGCGCGACTACCTGTACATCCCGTTGGGCGGCAATCGCAAGGGCCAGACTCGCACCTACGCGAACATCATGATCACCATGGTGCTCGGCGGCCTGTGGCACGGCGCCGGCTGGCCCTTCATCTTCTGGGGCTTTCTGCACGGTGGGGCGCAGGTCGTCGAGCACCGGCGCGTGGACCTCCGCAAGCTGCGCGCGCGCCGCCGGCCGCGGGCCGCCGCGCCGCCGCTCGACGACAGCGGCGACCTCGGCCGCAGCACGGAGGCGCTGGCGGCGCTGGCGGCGGGCGGGCCGGCGGCCGGGCGCGCCGCAGGCGCGCCTCCCGGCCCGCCCGACGTCGACACGCGGCCCTGGGGCGGCGGCGTGTGGCCGCGCCTCGGCGTGTTCGCCTTCGTCACCTTCGCCTGGGTGTTCTTCCGCTCCACCACGTTTGGGGCGGCGCTCAGCGTGCTCGCCCAGCTGTTCCGCGGCTGGGGCAGCGTCGGCGCCGCCGTCACGCCGGTCCTCCTGCTGGTGATCGCTGTCGGTATCGGCGTCCAGTACGTGCCGCGCAGCCTGTACGAGCGCGTCGAGGCGGGCTTCTCGGTGCTCAACCCGCTCGTTCAGGGGGCGCTGCTCGCCGTCGGCTTCATGCTGCTGGACGTTCTCGGCCCCAGCGGTCCTGCCACCTTCCTCTACTTCCGCTTCTGATGAACGGCCGCGACCCCAGCAAGCTGCCCTTCGGCCGCCGCCGGCGGACGGCCGCCAGCGCGCTGGTCGCCGTTCTCGTGGCTTTCATCCTCGGGGTGCTGTTCAACGCCCCGGCCATGAAGAAGACCGCTCTGGAGCTGCCGTTCGGCGGCCAGCGCAGCTTCCGGCTTGCCCTCGTGAGCCCGGCCGCGGCCGTGAGCCACTGGCTCTTCCTGGACCGCCCGGCGCGGTTCGCAGCCGCGGCGCTCGGCAAGCCGGACCCCGGGCCCCAGCCTGTGGAGGTCGTGGTCGTCACGCCGCACCCCACGCCGCGCCCCACGCCGCACTCCTCCAGCTCGGGCAAGCCGCAGTTGCAGCCCACGGACAAGCCGCTGCCCAAGCCGTACGCCGGCCACCCGCTGCACCTCTACATCGCCGGCGATTCGATGGCCGGCATCCCCGGCATGGCGCTGGTGAACCTCGCCAAAGACACGCACCTCATCAAACCCCTGCTCGACTACCACATCTCCAGCGGTCTGGTGAGGCCGGATTTCTTCAACTGGCCGGCGCAGCTTCAGCAACAGGTCAAGGCCTTCGACCCCGGCGCCGCGGTGGTCATGTGGGGGGCCAACGACAACCAGGGCGTGCAGACGTCCTCAGGCAAGGTCTACGAGTTCGGCTCCAGCGGCTGGGAGAAGGAGTACCGCAAGCGCATCGGCGACGCGCTGGCGATCCTCTTCGACGGCGGCGTGCGGCGCGTCTACTGGGTCGGTCAGCCGATCATGCCGGGCTCCACCTACGACCGCCAGATCCGCCTGATGAACGACATCTTCCGCGATGAGGCCAGGAAGCATCCGGGTGTGCAGTACATCGACGCCTACGAGGTGTTCAGCGACAGCGGCGGGGGCTACGCGCAGTATCTGCGCGGCGATGACGGCAACATGGAGCAGGTCCGCGAGGCCGACGGCGAGCACCTCACGTACGCCGGCGGCATGCGCCTCGCCAAGGTCGTGATGGCCGCCATCAAGGGCGACTGGCTCGGCAGGAAGACGACCGGCGCCGGCGCCGCTTCGCCGTCGCCGAAGGCGTCGGCGACGGCCACGCCGGCGCCCTGACGCCGTTCTGAGCCCGCCGGCTCGCCGGAACGGCAGGCGCGCGCGCCCGCGGCGGCCGCTGCGCGGCCCGCGGCCACTGGTGTACCATCGCGGGCATGCTCTTCCCGACCATCACCTTCGCGGTCTTCTTCCTGGTCGTGTACGCGGCCAACTGGCTGCTGATGCCGCGCCTGCGTCTGTGGAAGTGGTTCATCATCGCGGCCAGCTACGTGTTTTACGGCTGGTGGGACTGGCGCTTCGTCCTGCTGCTCGTCGCGGCCACCTTCGTCAACCAGGCGCTCGGCGTGCAGATCGCCCGCGCCCGCCGCCGCGGCGGCGGGCGCCGCGGCGGCGGGCGCGCCGCCAGGCGTTGGCTGGCGCTGTCGGTGGTCGCCAACCTCGCGGCGCTGGGCTACTTCAAGTACATGGACTTCTTTGCCGCCAATCTCGACCACCTGCTCGGCAGCGTCGGCCTCGGCGCTCCCCTGCCTCTGCTGCGCATCCTGCTGCCGGTGGGCATCTCGTTCCTCGTCTTCCGCGTGCTCACCTACACCATCGACATCTACCGCGGGGAGCTGGCCCCGGCCTCCACCCTGGACTTCGGCGTCTACGTGGCCTTCTTCCCGTACCTGCTCGCGGGCCCCATCGCCCGCGCCCGCGACTTTCTGCCGCAGCTGCGCGCGCCGCGCGACCCACGCGGCGTCGACGCCGGGCGCGCCTTCATCCTCATCCTCGGCGGCCTCGCCAAGAAGATGCTCATCGCCGACTACCTGTCGACGCACATCGTCAACGGCGTGTTCGCCGCGCCGCAGTCGTTCTCGTCCTGGGAGACCCTGTGGGGGATCGCCGCCTACTCGGTGCAGATCTACTGCGACTTCAGCGCCTACAGCGACATCGCCATCGGCGTCTCGCTGCTCCTCGGCTTCGAGCTCCCCGAGAACTTCAACGCGCCGTACACGGCGCGCACCATCCAGGACTTCTGGCGGCGCTGGCACATCACGCTGTCCAGCTGGCTGCGCGACTACCTGTACATCCCGCTGGGCGGCAGCCGCAAGGGCCGCGGCCGCACCTACGTGAACCTCATCGTCACGTTCCTCCTCGCCGGCCTGTGGCACGGCGCCGGCTGGACGTTCGTGTTCTGGGGCGGCATGCACGGCGTCGGCCTGGCCCTGGAGCGCGCCCGCGCCGACGCACGCCGGGCGCGGGGTCTGCGCGAGCCCGGCGCGACCCCCGGGGCGCGGGCGCTCCAGCGCCTCGCCGTGTTCGTCTTCGTCAGCGTGGCCTGGGTGTTCTTCCGCGCCGACTCGATGGGCGGCGCCTTCGCGGTCCTCTGGCGGCTGGTCGCCGGGCTGGGCAGCATCGGCGCGGCGGTCACCTGGCCCGTCGTCGGCCTCGTCGTGCTCGGCATCGGCATTCAATACGTGCCGCGCGGCCTCAGCGAGCGCCTCGAGGGTGGGCTCTCGCGCATAGGCTGGGCGGGACAGGGCGCCGTGCTCGCGCTCGCTCTGTTCCTCATCGCCACGCTCGGCCCGCAGGGCGCCGCCGAGTTCCTCTACTTCAAGTTCTGATGCGACCACTGAGACAGGACGATTGAGCATGCCGGACGACCGTCACGACGAGGGCTCGCAGAGGCTGCCGTTCGGCGACGGCGCCGACGACGACCTCTTCGTGTGGGACGGCCTGCGGCCGCCGAGCC
>JBAXRL010000229.1:0-5187 GCA_037131205.1 Actinomycetes bacterium
GTGCAGAGCACGCCGTTCGTCTCGACGATGAGGCGCAGCTCGTGCTCGCGCGCGACGGCGACGATGTCCGCGAAGCGGGGGTGGAGCAGCGGCTCGCCGCCGGTGAGCTTGACGGCGGTGAGGCCGAGCTCCTTGCCCTGGCGGACGACGTCGGCGAAAAGGCCGACGTCGAGGCAGGGCTGCACGAGCTCCGCGCCCGGCTCCCACGCCGGCGCCAGGTAGCAGTGGCGGCAGCGCAGGTTGCAGCCGGCCGTGAGGTAGCAGTAGAGCTGGGCCAGGCGCGGCGTCGCGGCGGGCGGCGAGGGCGTCATGCCGGCGCCGCCTGCGGCAGCCGCCCGCCGTCCTCAAGGAAGCGCCGCAGGCAGGCGTCCGGGCTGGGGCGGTAGGCGTCGCCGGTGAGGACGGCGCCGGCGCCGGGGCAGTTGCCGGTGCACGCCGCGATGTACGGGCAGCCGGCGCACTCCGCGAACTCGGTGAGCGCGATGGTGTGCCGCCGGCGCAGGCGCGCGAGCTCGGGATGCGTGCGCCAGAGCTCGCCGAGGTCGTCGCGTGCGATGTGGCCGAGCTCGATCTGCGGGAGCTGCGTGCAGGGCGTGACGACGCCGTCGGCGCGCACCGCCAGCTTGGCGCCGCCGACGCCGCAGCCGTTGAGGCGGCCGCCGCGCGGGGCGCCGGAGACGCCGTCCGCGGCGCCCCCTTCCGCGGCGGCCACCATCCCCGCCCAGAGGCGCGCCTCGGCGAGCGGCCCGGCCATGGCGCCGATGCGCCCCGGGTACCGGTCGCTGAGGCGCAGCAAGGTTTCCATGGCCGCGCTGCGCTCGTCCGTGGTGAGCATGACCGCGGCGGCGTTGCCGCGGCAGAGGCCCATGTAGCCGGCCGCGTTGGCGCCGAAGGACGGCAGCTCGAGGTCCTCGAGGAGCAGGCGGGCGGCCGCCTCGAGGTCGTGCACGTTGCCGCGGTGGATGGTGAGGCGCACGGCCACCGGCACGCCGGCCGCGCGCAGCGCCTGCAGGCCGGCGAGGGCGCGTTCGAAGCTGCCGGCGCCGCGGCAGGCGTCGTGGGCCGCGGCGCTGCCGCCGTCGAGGGAGACCTGCACGTGGTCGCAGCGCCCGCTCGCCGCCAGCATGCGGGCCAGCTCAGGCGTCACGAGCGTGCCGTTGGAGAGGATGCTGAAGCGCAGATTGGCGGCGACGATGCCCTCCACGAGGACCGGCAGATCCTCGCGGATGAACGGCTCGCCGCCGCTCAGGGTGACGTCGAGCACGGCGTGGCGCTTGAGCTCCGCGAAGAAGCGCAACCACACCGCGGTGGGCAGGTCGTCGGGCGTGTCGGCGGCGCTGGCGAAGTGGTAGCAGTAGGCGCAGCGCAGGTTGCAGCGCCCCGTGACGTCGATGTCCACGGAGCGCGGCGTGTTCATCGGCGCACCCATCAAGATCCGGCAGGCTCGGCAAGGCCCGCCTCGACGAGCCGGCCGACGAAGTCGCGGACGTCGTCCTCGACGTCGTCCGGCACGTCGCGAAACGCGGCGCGGGCCACGTCCGCGAGCTCCGGCACGCGGCGCGTGCCGTCAAGGCGCCGGCACACGAGCAGGCTCACCGGGTTCAGGATCCAGGAGCGCGGGCCG
The DNA here is from genome assembly GCA_037131205.1 of Actinomycetes bacterium. Classification (GTDB taxonomy): domain Bacteria; phylum Actinomycetota; class Thermoleophilia; order UBA2241; family UBA2241; genus CAIXSE01. The sequence goes on from JBAXRL010000229.1 coordinate 1,625, forward strand.
TCGGGGTCGACGAGGATGGCGTAGCCGTCACCCTCCTCACGGACGATCATGCGCGCGGCCAGGCTGACGGGCCTCTCGCAGGGCGGCTTCTCGGCGCCGGTCATGCGGGGATCTCCTGTGTCCGATTGCCCTGATACCGCCATGCGCCCGCGCCGCTCAGCGGGCGCGCATCTCCTCGAGCGCCCGCAGGCCGTACTCGAGCACCACGTCGCGGCCGCGGGACTGACGCAGCACGTTGGTCCACGTCATGGGTACGCGCACGTTGGGCGTGACGCCGCCCCTGCCGTTGCGCGCGTCGATCTGGACCACCTTGCGCGCGTCCAGCGAGCGCCCGAACGGCCACTTCACCTCGATGTCGAGCGGCATGAGCACGATGTCGCCGGCCATGCCGAACGAACCGTTGGTGCCGTGGAAGCCGGCGACCCTGCCGTTCGGCAGCCGCTTGATGCCCATGGCGAGCCCCTCGCCCGAGCTGAGGCAGCCGTTGTCGACGAGGGCGACGACCGGCCCCGCGTACCGCCTGGCAACCGGCTCGATCCAGATGCCCTCGCCCGCGGCGATGGGCGCCGCGGTCAGGGGGTCCAGGCGCCAGATCTCGAAGCTCCCCGTCACCGTATTGAAGACGTCGGAGTACTCGTAGAGCGCCGGCGGGGCGAAGAACGAGCCCAGGATGTCGGCGGACGTCTGGTCGACGCCGCCCGAGTTGCCGCGGATGTCCACGATGAGGCCGGCGACGCCGGCATCGATGAAGTCGTCCATCGCGCTGCGAAACAGCTCCAGGGTCGGGGTGTGGTCGCCGGACTGCTCGGCGGGGAGGTCCGTCTCGAGGTACAGGCGCACGTAGCCGACGTTGCCGGGCAGGATCTCGTGCACGACGAGCTTCTCGGGCCAGCCGTGCGCAAGGATCGAGCGCTCGTCTGTCCTGTCGAGCGTGACGAAGTCGTCGTCGAGCGCGCGCAGCCGCACGGTGCGAGGGGCGCCCGCGCCGCGGTTGCGGAAGGTGAGCGTCTTCACCGTGCCGACAGGCGCGCGCACGAGAAAGCGCAGGCGCTCGCGGTCGCGCCGGCCGTTGGTCGCCTGGCTCGGGCTGAGAGCGGTGGAGGTGCGCGTCAGGGCGGCCTCGACCGGGCGGCCGCCCCAGGCGACGATCCGCGCGCCGGCCCTGACGCCCGCGCGCGCGGCGGGTCCGCCGGGCTGGAGCCACGAGGCCACGACAACGCCGCTCTCCAGCCGCGTGTCGACCAGCCCGAAGCCGCCGCCCGCCCGTGCCTGCATGGCGGCGTCCATCACCTGCTGCGCTTCCGCGCCGAACGCCGCCGTGGAAGCGTGGCCGTCGCGCAACTCCTGGACGTAGCGGCACAGGGTGAGGTAGTAAGCCTGCTCGTCGCCGGCCGCCCGCGCCTTCACGATCGCCGGGCGGTACCTCGCGGCGAGCGCCGGCCAGGCGATGCGCTTCCACCCGGTGAAGGCGTACTCGCGCGATATCTTGGCGTGCAGCGCGTCGAAGGCCTCCGTCCAGGAGAGGCCGCTGAGATCCTCCCCCACCGGCGGCGAGAACGCCGTGCCTGCGGCGGCCGGCGACGCGAGAGCGGCGCAGGCGCCGAAGGCGACCGCGAGGAGGACAAGTGAAAGAAAGCGGCGGGCACGTACGGTCATGGCGTTTCTCCCCTGGGGCGCGGCAGGACCGTTCCCGTGCGGTCCTGTGCCCCCGGCGCGAGTTGCGGACTACTGGCCCGTCATGCTAGCGGATGCGAGCAGCATGGGCGAGCCCGCCGCAACCCCAGTTCGCGGGTCCCCGCGGTCGCCCCGCCCACCGCCGAGGCTGCCTCCCGGCGTCGCCGGGCATCCTTCCCTGGACGGTTGTCCCAGTGAGGCTCGCCCCCCGTTGGCCGATACCCTGGACCGGAAGAGGACGAAGAACGCCGAGGCCTGCCGGAGCCGACCCGCGCCGCATGTATGATGGACGCCGACGAGCAAGGGTCTGCGAGGAGGTCACCATGAACGGACGGCTGTCCCGGGCGAGCACGGGCCGCGCGCCACTGCTCGTCATCGCCACGATCTGCCTGCTCGCGGCCTGGGTCGCGCCGCCCGCTCTCGCAGGCTCGCCGGTCACGGGCGGCGCTATCACCCTGCTCACCGACCCGCCGCAGTCGGAGGCGCTCTTCGTCGGCGGAGTGGCGCCGTTTTTCGTGGCGCCGGCCACTCTGCACCTTACGGGTGACGCCTGGCGCTTCACCTTCCCGATCGCCGGGGGGAGCCTGAGCGCGACGAGCGGCGCCGGCCGCGTCCGCTCCCGGGGCGGCCTCGTGTTCTGGGGTCGGGAGACGATGAGCTCGTGGACGGAGCTCTCGTTCACCAAGCCTGTGGTCACAACCGGCGCGCATGCGGTGCTGAGCGGCGTCTACGGACCGCAGGGAACCCGCCATGTGCTCGCCACGCTCGACATGTCCCACGTCGCCGTCTCGCGGTCGCACAGCGGCGGTCACGACTGGGTGAGGGTCGGCAACGTGCCGGCGCGCATGTCGACATGGCTGCGGAACCAGATGACGAGCGTCTTCCCACGCTATCAGCCGTCCGCGGACCGGCTGGGAACCGTGACCGTGAAGGCGCGGCTGAAGTAGCCGCGGATACGCGCGGCCGGCGAGACGATCCCGCGCCCGCCGAGGGCTTCGAGGGTGGGGCTCACCGTCCGGCCGCCATGCGCTACTGCATCCGGGCCGCACGACGGCGAGGGCGCCGGCTGCCGGCAGACGGCGCCGGTCATTTGCCCAGCATGATGGCGGGAGTCCACCGTGGTCCCACCATCCGGGCAGGAAGGTAACGATGAAGGATGCAGGTCGGGGGTGGCGTGCGCCGCTCGTCGTCGTGGTCGTGTAGTTCGCGCTTGCCGGTATCGTTGCGGGCTGCGGCGCCTCGAGCGGTGGGGAGACGTCATCGCCGAGCGCGTCTCCCGATGCCGTGAGCGAGCAGCAGGTCATGGACCTTGTCGACCTTGCCCGCGCCGCGCTCGAGAACGACACGCCCGGCACGCTGAAGAGCATCAACGCCGGGCAGGAGCCTTTCGTCGACCCGGCGAAGCCGCAGCTTCACCCCATGGTCTACGACATGAATGTGAAGCTCGTGGCCAACCCTGATCCGGACGTGAGCGGGCAGAGCATGAAGGGCAAGCCGGACGCGGTCGGCAAGCTCCTCCGCGATGAGATCGTGGCCGGCGCCCTCGATCGGGGCAGCGGCTGGGTGACCTACGTGTACGCGCAGCCCGGCAAGGCCGGCCTCTTCCAGAAAGCCGCCTACTACAAGCTCAGCGAGGGCAGCGACGGCAAGCTGCACGCGGTCTGCGCCGGGCGCTACCTCGGACCGTTCGCGGGCACGCCGTCTCCCGGCGCGACCGCGGCGGCTGCGCCCACGCAGGCCGAGGTGCAGACCTTCGTGAAGAAGGCTCTGGCGTACGCGCAGGAGAACGGCAAGGCGGCCGCGCTCAAGGCGTTCGCTGCGCCGGGCGGGGAGTTTCACCAGGGCGAGCTCTACGTATACGCCTACGACTTCAACGGCACGGTCATCGC
>JBAXRL010000230.1:0-5174 GCA_037131205.1 Actinomycetes bacterium
GCGTGGCCGCGACCCGGCTCACGAGGCCCCGATAGTCCTGGACCTGCCGCGGTTCATCCACGTGGTCCGGTTCACTGAGAAGCGTGTGCTCGGGCATGCAACAACTCCTTGCAAGGGACCGTGCCGTCGGCGGGAAGGCGCAAAGCGGGGGCACGTCGTCCATGCTGCAGTGTAGCGAGATGCGAGGCCCCGCGCCATCCTCTCAACGTGGGAGCTACTTGACATGGGTGGATGCGCGCCCCGGCGGCCGCCTACCGTCATGCGGCCGCAATCGCCAGGAGGCCACCCACGACGAGCTCATCGTGAGCCTGACGGCGACCCTCCGCGAGGCTCTCGATCTCAACCGCGAGGATGCCTTGGCCGCCGCCGGAGATATGTGCTCGGAAGCGAAGATCGCCGCGCGCAGCGGCGCGAGCTCATCGCGCATCTCCGTTCCCACGCTTGTGACCTGCCGCGAGAAGGCAGCCGCCATTCATGGTGGCACGACCCGGTTCTCAACAAGCGCTCGGCGGTGCCCAGGCATGTCGAGATCGGCAACGACCTCGCCAGGAAGATCTGTCGCGACCTCGGCGTGCCTCCCCTGCGGTGATAGCCTGCCCGAGGGTATCCGGCGCAAAAGGACGAGACATCGGCCGTGGCGCGAAGCGCCGAGTCCGGGGGCCGGGGACGCGCCGTTCACCGGCCGCAACAGTGGATCTCGGCGCGCCGCCTGCCGTCCCTACTCCTTTGCCGCTTTCATGGCGGCTTCCATGATCCTGCTATGGATCCAGTAGCCCGCGCCCCTCATCTGCTGCAGCAGCTCGCCGACATTCGCCACGAGATGGGCTTCTTTGGCATCCGTCAGCAAACGGGCTGTCCCCATCACATCCAGGCCATAGACCTCTCTGGCGACGCGGCGGCCTTTTCGTTCATCCATCAGGACTCTGGGTACCCCGATCTCACGGGCAAGCTGAATGACCGAGGCTTCGCCGACATCGAGAACAGCGGCGAGCAATGGATCTCCGGGCTGCCGCAGCGCCGAGACAGTGAACCAGTCTGCCTGTCGATAGGCATCCAGCCCTGTGAAACGCCGTCCTCCGCGAAGGATCTCATCGTGCATGGCTTGCGGCAGATAGACCGACTCATACAGGCCCCTCAGAGTATCCGGGCGATCAGCGGACCCGTATTGCACACGATCGCCGTCATCCGGGGGCCTTCATCGGAATTCTCTTGAGATCTCGTCATCGTCCCACTCGACGGACGAGACTCCCATGTTGATACAGGTCAACAAGAACTCCACCCGCCCGATACCGGCAAGTTGGGCAGCATGACCGGAGCTCAGCCTGCCCATTTCATAGAGCTTCACCGACATGGCTTTGCGGGCCTCCTGCTCAAACGCTTCTGGACTCTGGTTTGAAACTGCAGGTAGCGCTTCGGGATACTCGATAACTATGGTTCTTTGCACAGGGATCTTCCTCCCTCCTTGGCCTGAGCACTGGTTGTATCAAGAGCTTCGACATCGGCCAGCGCTTGGAAAGCTCATCCTATTGCGGCGATTCGTCAAGGTCATGGGTAGAGCAGCCTCCCATCGCGCGCCACAGTAGAGGGCAGCGACGTGGCGACGGCCGGCCCCCGCTCGAACTCCTCGCGGGTGAAGACGAGCACGTCCTCGGCGATCCCCATGCCGCACAGGGCGCGGAAGGCCTGCTGTTCGCGCTTGTAGCGCGGCAGCGGAGAATCGCGGACCACAACGAGGAAGTCGTAGTCGCTGCCTTCATGCGCTTCGTCACGGGCGCGCGAGCCAAAGAGGTAGATGCGCTCCGCCTGCAGACTGGCTCGCAAGCGCCGTACAGATTCCGCTATGAGATCGGCGACCGGAATCGAATTGGCAGTCTCGGTCATGGTCTCTCCCGCCGCTGGGTTCCCCTCTCCATTGTAGCGGACGTGACAGACTCCCCTCAGTGGAGCTCCGTCACGACAGCGCGCTCACGCTGCAGACGGAGCCTGTCGATGTGCGGGGCGGAACCGCGACTCAGAAGTCCGATCCCCAGACCCCTCTCGTGCCGGGCGCCGGCGGCGCCATGACCTGGCGGAAGGGCCCGCCCTGCCTGCGCGGAGGTCATGCGCCGCGTCTTCGACGAACGCGACGAGCTCCTGCTCAGCCCGGGTCCCTACCGCGGCTCCAGGAGCAGGACCGCATGCAGCCCGTCGACGTTTGCCTTCATGGCTCCTCGCGCGGCAGCTCGCCGGGCGTCACGGGCTTGAGCTTCCGCATGGTCACACTCCTGGTGGTAGTCCGCGATCTCGACGGCCGAGCGGACGACGAGGCGGGGAGTAATCCGGCCTGAGCCAAGCGCTTCTCGATACGGGCGCGCACGACATCCCAGGGCTCTCCCGCGCCGGGGTCGCGCTCAAGGTCGGCGAGGCGGCTTTCGAGCTCGGCTCTCAGGGCTTCGGCAGGCGGCAGGTCGCCGGTGTCGGCGGCGACGCTGTCCCGAAGATCCTCGGCGAGCTGGATGCGCGCGGCGACGGACAGCTTGCTGACGTCGAGGTCGGTGGTTCGCACGTGCTCAGCCTGCCTCGTGCGAGCGGAGTGTGCAAGGCCTTCCCGGTGTACGCCTCACGTAGAGGTGACCGGCGCTGCGCGGCTTTGTCGCGCAGCGTCCAGAGAACGAGGCGCACGGGTCGGCCGCAGGGTTGGGCGTCACTCTGGTCGTACTGACACTGGTGACCTACCCACGATGCGCCCAGTAGCCAGGGCGCCGCCTGTGATGGGCGACGGCAAGGATTCGAAGCTCCTCTGCGGTGACCTGATAGATGATGCTGTATGGGAATCGACGGAGGATATATCGCCGGCGAGTGCCCCGAAATACAGCACCGAGGAGAGGATTGGCCAAAACGAAACTGGCCGTTCGTTCAAACTCAGCCACAAACGCAAGACCAAGCTCGGCATTGGCCTTGAGCGCATAGAACGCGGCCGCATCGTGCAGCTCGGCGAGCGCCGGTGGAGCAACGACGAGCCTCACTTCAATGAAGCCCGTACCTGCGCAAGTGCGTCAGCAATTGGAATGACCTGCACCGTGCCGCTTTCAATGTCGGCAATTCTGCGCTCGGTTTCGGCGGCCCACGCTTCCTCAATCTCAGCATCTTCGTCAAGACTCGCAAGCAATACCTGGGCGAAAGCCGCGCGCTCGCTAGCTGTCAGTTGCAGGGCTTCGGCTTCGAGCGATTCGAGTCTATTTGCCATGACTCATGCCTCCGTTGAGAGATGTGATTGTACCGCAAGCACGGGGCGGGGCGATGCTAACGAACAGCGAAACGAAGCTCCGCACCGAGCGCCAGCGAGTCCGCTGCAGCGCCCCGTCAGGCTCGGGCTATGGGTCTACTCGACCGGGAGGAGCGTCGCGAGCTTCGCCACGACGTCGGCCACGGTCGCCTCCGGCAGCTCGCAGATGAACGCGGCTTGCCGAGCGCGCCAGTCGGTGCTCTTGACCTGGTCGGAAAGTACGACGCCGCTGACGGCAGTGTGCGGGGGAAGCGGGATCTCGAACGGATAGCCCTTGGCCTGGTTCGCGACGGGACAGGCGAGAAGTAGCCCGATCCGTCGGTTGTAGGCCGCTGGACTAAGGACAACGGCGGGACGCCTGCCGGCCTGCTCGTGACCGGCCTGTGGGTCGAAGGTCAACCAGATGGCGTGGCCCCGGTCTGGGATGTAGACCATCGCTCACCACACCTCTTTGCCAACAGGCGGACCCCAGTCGACTTCGCGATGAAGGTTGGATGGGCGGACGCCGTCGAGAAGCTCCTCGAGCGTGTAGGAAGGGCGGACCGGCACCTGTACGATGAGGCGACGGGCCTCAACGGATACTTCGACCTCCCGGTCCTTCTCGAAGCCGGCCTCTGCGGCGAAAGCCTTGGGGATGCGAAGGGCGAGGCTGTTTCCCCACTTCTGGATCTTGGTTCGCATAGGGCACCTCCGTAGCCACAATGAGGCTACGCTGGAAAGGGCGCCCTGTCAAGGCTGGCGCGCTTGTCAGGCCGCTCTCGCGATGACGCCGCCAACCTCGTCGCGAGATGCCCCCAGGGCGAGCAGCGACTTGACCAGCAGGTCCAGCGAGACTGAGGCGTCGGCCGCCTCCATCCTGGCCGCCCGCGACTGGCTCGAACCCAATCGGCGCGCGACCTGCGACTGCGTCCAGGAGTTGCGCGTGCGCAGTTCGCGCAGGTACTCGGCGAGCGCGAGCTCGAGCTCGACGAATGCTACTTCCTCCTTGGTCAGCCCGAGGAAGTCCGCGGCGTCGCCGCTGCGCCTGTCGGCAGCCGCCAAACGGTCTTGCTTGGCCTTGTCCATCTCGCTCACTCCTTCTTTCCCGCGACGGAATCATGGGTGCGCAATCTCCGCTGACAGGCAGCGATCACTGCCTTGGGCCTCGCCTGCGTCTTCTTCTTGGCGAACACCTCGGCGATCACGATGGCGTCTGCGTCGATGCGACAGACGATCCGCCAGGTCGCGTCCTCGTCGGTGACGCGCAGTTCATGGCAGCGCCTGCCGAAAGACGGCATGGGCCGCGAATGCGGCAGGCCGAGCGACTCGCCGCGCCGCAGGCGTCGAAGCAGCACCCCGACCTCGATTCGGGCCGCAGCCGACAGCGGGGGCGTGCGGACCCTCCCCGTGGAGCCAAATCAGCGGCTTGTCGGCAGCCGATCTCACAGAGAGGAGCGTATGTCAGATGCGACATACTGTCAAGGAGCGCCGGCCGGTCGGCCTAACATGGATGATGCAGTCTGCGTGTGACCTCAGATGCAGACTGCCCATTTCCGTGTGACACGCACGATCGAAGTGGCCATGTAGATGCCGTCGCTTCCGGCCTCGAGCGGCCACGAGGTCGTGCGGGTCTTCGTGGCCCTGGGTTGGGACGTCGTGGCGGCGCGGAAGTCACATCATCCTGGCGAAGGATGGCCACTTGGCCACGCGGAGCAACGTCTTTGCTGCGCCAGTAGGCTCGCGCCGGCCCTGCTCCCAGTCTTGCAGCGTGCGTGCCGAAACGCCAACTCGACCTTGCCACAAAATGTAGCTATAATATAGCCAGAATGCGCTACGAAACTGTTCTATCACCAGAGGCCGTCGATGACCTGCGCTGTCTGAAGGCGCACGTTCGGGCAGAGGTGCGTGATGCGATGGAGGAGCATCTTCG
>JBAXRL010000231.1:0-5149 GCA_037131205.1 Actinomycetes bacterium
CTGTGGGGCATCCCCATCGTCGTCGCCGAGGCGGCGAGCTTCGTCTGCATGTGGGCGCTGCTCAGGCTGGCCCTGGACGTGAAGCCGTGGTTCCCGATCGCCACCGCACAGCTCGCGGGCAACGCCTTCAGCCGCATCGTGCCGGGCGGGGCGGCGGCCGGCGGCGCGATGCAGTTCGACATGCTGCGCCAGGCGGGGATCAGCACGGCCTGGGCGGCCACCGGCGTGGCGGCGGTCTCGCTGATCTCCACGGCGACGCTGCTCGGCCTGCCGGTGATCAGCATCGTCGCCATCCTGATCACCGGGGCCTCCGTCGAGCACAACCTCTTCCGCGTCGGCTCGATCGCCGTGGTGGTGTGCCTGGTGGCCATGGCCGGCGGGGCGGTCCTGCTGTTCGCCGACCGCCCCCTGCTCTGGCTCGGCGGCGTGATCCAGCGGGCGCGCAACCGCGTGCTGCGCCGGCGCCCGCCGCTCGCCGGCCTCCCGCAGCGCCTCGTCGACCAGCGCGACCTCATCCGCCGGGTGCTGGGCGCCGGCTGGTGGAAGGCGCTGCTGTACAGCGCCGGCAACTGGCTCTTCGACCTCACGGCGCTGCTCCTCGCCCTGGCCGCCGTGGGCGCGCAGCCGCGCGCCTCCGTGGTGCTGCTCGCCTACGTGGTGGCCGCCTTCCTCGGCATGATCCCCATCACGCCGGGCGGCCTCGGGTTCGTCGAGGCCGGCCTCATCGGCACGCTCGGCCTGGCCGGCATCGGCGCCGAACAGGCGGTGCTGGCGACGCTCGTCTACAGGCTCGCGTCGTACTGGCTGCCCATGCCCACCGGGGCCGTGGCGTACCTGCTGCACGCGCGGCGCTACGGCCACGGGCACAGCGGAGCCGTCGACGGCCGCGGCGCGGCGGCCGGTGGTCGCGACGGATCCGGCGGCGGCTGACGCGCGGCGGCTCGGCCGCGCCCGGCCCGAGCTTCAGCTCTCGCCGGGCGTCTGGCGGCGGCCGTCCACCAGATGCGCGGCGGCCAGCACGGGGTGCGCCTTGATCATGCGCGGACCGCTGTACCGCATCACAACGCGCACACGCTCGCGCAAAGCCGGCTTGTAGCAGTGCGTCGTGCACTTGGCGCAGGTGGGTTTGTCGGCGCCGTAGCGGCACCTGTCCAGGCGCAGGCGCGCGTACGCCATCAGCTCCGCGCAGTCGGGGCAGTGGCCGTCCGGGTCGCGCGCGGCCTCCTCGCCGTGATGCTCGCGGCAGTACATGGCGATCATCGCGGCGATGGTGCGCGCTTCGCGCGCGAGTCGTCTGGGCGGGCGGGCGACGTTCATGCCTCAGTGATACCCCAGCCGGGGGCGGCGACGCCTTGACTCTGGTCAGGACGAGCGCTGCAGCGGTGCGGCCGCGGGGGCGGCTGCGCCGTCCCCCCCGCGGCCGTACCGCCGCGAGAACCAGGCGTAGGCCCCGGCCCCGACCGGGAGCGGCAGCCAGTACGACACCAGGCGATACGCCAGCGTCGCGAGGATCGCCGGACCCGCTTCCACGCCGGCCAGGCCGAGAAAGCCGACCAGGCCCAGCTCGACGAACCCAAGTCCCCCGGGGGTGATCGGGATGATCATAAGGATCTGCGCCACGGCGTAGGCGAGCAGCACGAGCAGCGGCGCCACGCGGGCGCCGGACGCGTACAGCGCCAGCAGCAGCGCCGCGAAGTCAAAGGCTCGCTGACCGAGGGCGGCGATGAGAGCCAGCCACCAGGCGCGGCCCAGCACGGCGCGCACCACGTCGCGCTCGTGCAGAATACGCTCGCCGTAGCCCGCGGGAGGCGGGTGCTTGCGCCGAACCAGCGCGCTCAGACGGTCGAGTACGCGGCCGAGCAGCGCCAGCGGCTTGTCGGTGGCGAGCACGAGGACGGCGAAGGCGACCGCGACGATGAGCATGCCCAGGCCCAGGAGCGCCACCCGGCGGAGCGTGCTCTCCAGCGGGATCGCCCGGAAGAACAGGGGGATCGCGAACAGCGGCAACGCCAGGATCGTGCCGGCGCTGATGACGCTGACCGCGGTGATGCCCGTGGCCACCCGGCCGCCGCGCACGCCGGCCTGCACGAGCATCTGGTACTGGAGCGCCCCGGCCGACGCCGCCCCGCCGGGGACGATGCGCCCGAAAGCGCTGCTCGCCAGCTGCGAGGCCCCGATCACGAACCAACTGCGCACGTGCAGCACCACGCGGTACAGCGCCCACACGCAGAAGAAGCTGCCGGCAACCGCCGCGACCATGGCCGCGTACCAGCCCGGTTCGATGACGCGCAGTCGCGGCCACGAGGAGAAGATGTCCATGAGGCTCGGCCACACGATGTAGAGGCCGACGAGCGCCAGAGCGAGGAAGGCGACGCGCAGGATGATGACCCGCAGCGGCCACCGGCGCGGCTCGAGGGCCGGGGCCGCCGCCTCCGGCGGAGCGCCCGGCCCGCCGCTCAGCGAGCGCCCCGCCACGCGGCCTGCCAGAGCGGTCCCGCCACGACCCACACCGGCTGCCACACGGTGATCGCGCCGGCCGCCGGCGCGCCGCAGGTGAGCGTCACGGCGCGCCGCCAGTAGAGCCGGGCCGGGCGCGCCTCGCGGATCTCGGCCCAGGGCACGAAGATCGCCGCCTGCGTGCCTTGAGCGGGCGGCCGCGCCTGCAGCCACAGGCCGTCCTGCGCCACGATGATGGTGACGCACCAGTCGTAGCGCATGCTGCGCCCGAACTGAACACAGCGCCGCTCCCAGCGCGCGCCCTGCGGCTCCGGCCCGCCGGGGAAGCGCGCCGCCAGGTCGTCGTAGCGCCCGAGCTTGTTGAACGCCTTCGTGAAGATGCTCATGACGGCCTCACGCTATCCGATAGCCGGCCCGGGGGCCAGCCCCGCGGCGCGCCCGCGGCGGCCGCGGCGGCGCCCGCCTTCAGAGCCGCCGCTGGCGCGCGGTCACGCGGCTGCCGTATGGCGCCACGAGGAAACGCGTGTCCTCGCCGTAACGGGCGAGGGCCGCCGCGACCGCCTCGTCCACGCCGGCGAAGGGATGCATGCACATGCTGCGCACCACGTCATCCGGGAGCTCGGAAACCAGGTACACGTCGACCTCGGTGAGCAGCCCGGCGATGGCGGCGGCCTTGTGGCCGCCGAGCACGAACTCGCGCTGGATGCGCTCCACGAGCACCCGCGGCGTGCCCATCCCGCGCATCCACTCCTCGAAGGCCTGCTGGCCGAAGCCTTCGCGGCAGCGCGCCACGAGGATCACGGCGCCGCCTTTGCGCACCGCCCCGGCGACGTTGTCGAGAGTCTTCTGCGCCTGGTAGAGGTTGATGTCCTTGGGCGTGCCGCCGGGCGAGGCGATGACCACATCGGCGGCGCCGTCGATGCGCAGGTCGCAGCGCCCGTCATAGATGCGCACGCCCGCGCGGTGGGCCTCGAGGTAGTGGCCGGCCACGGCGCGGATGACGCGCTTCTGTTCATCGAGCACGACGTTGAAGATGAAGTCCACGCCGATCAGGCCGCCGGCCTCGTCGATGTCCTCGCGCACCGGGTTGCCCTTGAGGATGCCCGCCCGGGCAGTGGGCGCCAGCATCATGCTGTGGTTGTCGCGGATCGCGGCGTACGAGCAGAGGCCGGGCACGAGAGCCTTGGCCCCGCCGCTGAAGCCGGCGAAGTAGTGGTACTCGATGTTGCCGGTGCAGATGCGCAGGTCGGCCTCGAGGTAGGGCATGAAGACCTCGAGGCGCGTGCCGCGGGACGTGACGCCCATGGGCACACACTCAGCGGCGTCGAGATCGAGCAGGCGCACGCCGCCGGCGGCGACCTCGGGGCCGACGAGCTGCGCCTGCTCCTCGGGGGTGTGCCCGCGGTGCCCGCCGAGGGCGAACAGCACCGTGATGTTCTCCGCGGGCAGTGCGGAGAGCTCGGCGAGCAGAGCCGGCAGGAACTTGTAGGACGGGCACGGCCGGGTGACGTCGCTGACCACTATCACCGCCGAGCTCGCGGCGGCGGCCAGCTCGCGCAGACGGGGCGCGCCGATGGGCTCCGCCAGGGCGCGCCTGATCTCCGCCCGCTCTTCGGCCTCCGTGGGCGCCTGCTCTTCGCCGCGCCCGCCGCCGGGCGCGATGACGGCGAGCAGGTTCTTCGCGGGCAGGTCGAAAGGCAGCTCGCCGTCGCCGTAGGGGACGGTGAGCTTCACGTTCGCCGCGTTGCCGCCCGCCTCAGCCAAAGCGCGCGGCCGCGCCCTTGAGCGCCTCGATGACGGGCATCGGCTTGCCGCTGAGGAACTGCACCATGGCGCCGCCGGCCGTACACACGTAGTCGAAGCGGCCGGCCAGGCCGAAGCGGTTCATGGCGGCGACGCTGTCGCCGCCGCCGAGGGCGCTGAACGCGGCGGAGCCGGCCATGGCCTCCCAGATGGCTCTGGTGCCGTACTCGGTCTCGGGTTGCTCGAAGACGCCGGCGGGCCCGTTGGCGAACACCGTGCCGGCGGCGGCGATGCGCGCCGCGTAGTCGGCCACGGTCGCGTGTCCGAGGTCCACAAGCTGCTCGTCAACCGGCAGGTCGACAATGGGGATCTCGACGCGGACGCCGTCCCCGACGTAGGCGAGGTCGGCCGGCAGAACGATCTTGTCGCCGTGCTCGGCGAGGAGAGCTCTCGACTCCTCGATGAAGCCCTCCAGCCGGCTGGCCCTGATGAAGTCCATGGACGGCGTTCCGAGGTCCGCGCCCTTGGCGGCGAGCATGACGTTGGCCACGAGGCCGGCGGCGAGCACAGCATCGACGGCGCCGCCCGCCAGGGCGGCGGCCATCATCGGGAAGGCCTCCTGGATCTTGGCGCCGCCGAGCAGAAAGACGCAGGGCCGGGCGGGCGCCTCGCGGAGGCGCGAGAGGCTCGCGTACTCCTTCTCGAAGAGCCGCCCCATGGCCGACGGCAGCAGCTCTTCGAAGCCCACCAGGGTAGGCTGAGAACGGTGCGCCGCGGCGAAGGCGTCGCAGACGTAGAGGTCGGCGAGCGGCGCCAGCTTGCGCACCACGAGGGTCTTCGCCTGCGCCTCCGGAGAGAGCTTCAGCCTGGTCTCGAAGAGCGTGAGCTCCTCGGCGCAGAAGCGCACGTTGTCGAGGAGCAGGACCTGGCCGTCCGCGAGCCGGCCGAT
>JBAXRL010000232.1:0-5139 GCA_037131205.1 Actinomycetes bacterium
CTCGCCGGGAGGATGCGGATCATCACGCTGTGGCCGCTCTCGCAAGGCGAGATCGGCGGCACGCGGGAGCGGTTCATCGAGACCGTGTTCGCCGACGGGCCGCTCGCGCCTGTCGAGGGACGCCTAACTCGCGCGGAGCTCGCGGAGCGCATCACCCGAGGCGGCTTCCCTCAGCCGGTCCTGCTTCCGGATGGTCCGGCGCGGGACGGCTGGATGCGGGACTACACGACGACGCTCCTGGAGCGCGACGTGCGCGAGCTTGCTGCCGTGAGCGACCGCGTGGCGCTCCCGCGCCTCCTCCGCATCCTCGCCGTCCGTAGCGGCACGCTGCTCAACGCGTCCGACCTGGCGCGCGCGACCGGCATCGCGCGAGCGACGCTGGAGCGCTATCTCGCGCTGCTCGTGAAGACGTTCACCGTGCGGTTCGTGCCGGCCTGGGCGGGCGACGTAGCTCGCAGGCTGGTCAAATCGCCAAAGGTGCTGTTCGCCGACTCCGGCTTGGCGGCGCATCTCTCGGGGCTGGATGCGACGCGGCTTCTGGGTGATCCCGACAGGCTCGGTCCCATGCTCGAGACGTTCGTCGGCGGCGAACTGCTCAAACAGATCGCCGCCGCTCCCGAGCGGATCGAGCTCATGCATTACCGCGACGGTCACGGCGCCGAGGTGGACTGGGTGCTCGAAGACAATCGCGGGCGCGTCGTCGGCATCGAGGTCAAAGCGACGTCCTCCCCTTCGAACCGCGACCTGAAGGGTCTGCGCTCGTTCGCGGCCACGCTGGGAGGGCGCTTCCACCGCGGCATCCTGCTCCATACGGGGCAAGTCGCCGCGCCGATTGGCGAGGGATTCTGGGCGCTGCCGATCGACGCACTGTGGAGTGGGAAGCCGCAGGTGACACCATGAAAAACGATTGCTAAGTGTTGGGTTTTCATGGTATTGATGGCACCGTGATCCCCCGAAGCGAAATCTTGACGGAGATGAAGGCAGCGCTGGAGCGCAGCCCGGTGGTCGTGCTGTCTGGCCCTCGGCAGTGCGGCAAGACCACGCTGGCCCGGGAGCTTCTCCACCCAGATTCCGTCAACTACTTTGACCTGGAGGATCCGGCCAGCCTGGCCCGTCTGGACGAGCCGATGACCGCGTTGCGCGCGCTTGAGGGACTCGTGGTGATCGACGAGGTGCAGCGTCGGCCAGACCTCTTCCCCATGCTGCGCGTCCTGGTTGACAGGGAGTCGTCCACGGCGCGCTTCCTCATCGTGGGCAGCGCATCGGGCGACTTGCTGCGGCAGACGTCGGAGAGCCTTGCCGGCCGCGCTGAGCGCATCACCATCGGCGGATTCTCGCTGGACGAAGTTGGCGCGGCCGCCCTCGAGGATCTGTGGCGCCGCGGCGGCTTTCCGCTGTCGTACCTGGCGGCGACCGAGACGGACAGCCTCGCGTGGCGAAGTCAGTTCATCCAGGCCCTGCTGGAGCGTGATCTGCCGCAATGGGGGGTGCGCGTGCCGGCGACCGCATTACGCCGCTTCTGGACGATCGTCGCCCACTACCACGGTCAGACGTGGAGTGCAGCCGACCCCGCGCGCACGCTGGGGGTGAGCGAGCCGACCGTACGGCGCTACCTCGATCTGCTGACGGACGCCTTCATGGTCAGGCAGTTGCAGCCGTGGCACGCCAACCTGCGCAAGCGGCAGGTCAAGGCGCCCAAGGTGTACGTGCGCGACAGCGGCCTTCTGCATCGGTTGCTGGGCATCGACACCGCCAAGGCCCTCGTGAGCCACCCCAAGCTCGGGGCCTCGTGGGAAGGGTTCGTCATCGAGCAGGTGTTGGTGGCCGAGCCACACGACGAGGCGTACTTCTGGGCTACCCACCAGGGCGCCGAGATCGACCTGATCCTGAGCCGCGGAGGGCGCCTCCTGGGAGTCGAGTGCAAGCGCACCGACGCCCCGAGGGTGACGCCGTCCATCAAGACCGCGCTGGCCGATCTGGATCTGGACCGCGTCGCCGTGGTGTACCCCGGCGAGCGGCGCTATCCGCTGGCCGACAGGGTCGAAGCCGTCCCGGTGAGTGAGCTGGCGGAGCACGGGCGGCTCTTCCGCGAGAGCGGCCAGTGAGCGGCGGGCCGCCGCCAACGACATCACGATGCATTAACGATGTCATCTGGCCATCCCATGATTCATTCTCTTGGCCTCGGCCGCCTTGCGGTCGTGCGCGCGCTTGGGGAACTGCGCGACGCAGGCGAGATACGCTGCAGCAAGGGTGGGCGCGACGCGACGTGGGGGCGGTTGGCGTGAACGAAGCCGAGACCCGCGCCGAGCACATCGACCCCGCGACCTTGACTCGGCAGACCACAGAGCGCATATTCAGTGCAGGAGCAAGATTCATGTCAGACGTGAATATGTGGGAAGGGCTGAATCGTTGTGCAGAAGCGCAAGACGAGAGAACTGGAAGCGGCATTCCGCGAGGCTGGCCTTTTCGAGGCTGAGGCTCTGGCGGATCGCGTTCGCGTTCGTCTTGCGGACGCGGAGCTCGTCGTCCGGCCGGTCACAGCGGGGCACGGCCGGCCGCAGGAAGTCCGCGATGCGCTCGCTCGGCTTCGGCGCGACGAGCAGCCTCCCGTCGCCACCGCGCTGGTGGCGGAGCATTTCACGACCGGTGCGCTGGATGTCCTCGGTCGCGAGGGAGTCAACTACCTTGACGACTGCCGCTTCGTCTTCCGCAGCGACGTGCCCTTCGTGGCCATAGATCGCCAGAGGCCATGCGGGCAGGTGCCGAAGCCCGCGCGGGAGCCGAACCTTGGCGGCAGGATCGGCATCGCCGTTCAGGAGATGCTTCTCAAGGACGTGGAGTGGTGGGGGGTCACTGAGCTCGCGAGTGCCGCGAGGGTGGCCCCCGGGACGGCGCAGGCTGCATTGAACCGTCTCGAGGCGCTGGACCTCGTCGATGTCCAAGGGAGCGGACCTGGCAAGCGCCGGCGACTCCGCGACAGGGGCGACGCTCTCGATGTGTGGACGCCGCATGCCCGACGAGAACGGCACCGGCTCGTGGCGACCTTCGTGCTGGGCCAGGGGCCGATCGACCTCGCCGGGCAGGTGTCCCGGCGGCTGGCAGAAGGGCGGATTGCGCACGCCGTCACCGGCGCGTGCGCCGCGTTGCTGGTCGCGCCGCACGTGACGGACGTGCGGACCTGCGAGGTCTGGGTCGATCCGGCGACCAGCGGGAGCCTCGTCACCGGCGCCCTAGGGACAGTACCCGTCGGCATAGGCGGGAACGTCGTCGTCTTGAGGGCGAAGACGGATGCGCCGCTGTTCGCCGCGACGGAGGTCGAGGGCGCCGTGGTGGCCAATCCGCTGAGGCTGTACGCGGACCTGCTTGAGGATCCTCGGCGAGGCGAAGAGCAGGCGACCTTCCTTCGAGAGACGGTGCTGGGCTACTGAATGGTCGAGATACCGCGCGCCATCGACTACGACGACTACACGACCGGCCTTTGCGAGCGGGCGCTGCTCACGCTTCTCAAGTGCGCGGGCCCATGGTGGGAGCGCATCTATCTGGCCGGCGGGCTCGTGCCCCGCTACCTGATCACCGAACTGCCCGACTTGGCACGGCCCCACGTCGGCACCACGGATGTCGACCTGGTCGTCGGGGTGGCGGTGCTGGACGAGGGACCCGAGCCGTACGAGACGCTCGTGGCCAACATGCGCAAGGCCGGCTTCGACCTGTATGCGGACGAGGCCGGCCGGCAGCAGTCGTTCCGTTGGTGCATCGTTATCGACGGCAAGATGGTGCTCGTCGAGTTCATGACAGAACAGGGCGGGGCACCGGGCACCATCGCCCGTCCTCGGCAAAGCACGGGCGCGAAGCTCGGGGCGTTTGAGGCCCGTGGTGCGAGCCTCGTGGCCCTGGACTACGTCGAGCGTGAGATCCGGGGGAAGCTGCCGGACGGCGGTGAGAGTTTCGGCAAGCTGCGCGTGGCGAACCTCGTCCCGTTTCTCACGCTGAAGTCGCTGGCGTTGGACGAGCGAGGCCTCGTGAAGCCCAAGGATGCCTACGACATCGTATTCACTATCGGCAACTGGCCGGGCGGGCCTGCAGGAGCGGCGGCCGCAGCGGCGGCCAGCCCGGTCATGGGCCGTGAGGTCGTTCGTGACGCGCTCAGCAAGTTGGACGCGCACTTCGAGCACGCGGGGATGGATGGACCCGGGCACTACAGCACGTTCCTGTTCAACGAGGCCGTGGACGACGACGAGGAGGCCGAGCGTCTGCGGCTGGAGGCACTGGCAGTCGTGCGCGGGTTCTTCGACGGCCTGACGCGTGCCGGGGCGGAGTGAGAACGTCGTGAACGAAGCCGAGACCCGCGCCGAGCACATCGACCCCGCGCTCAAGGCTGCGGGCTGGGGCGTCATCGACGCCAGCCGCATCCTGCGCGAGTACACGATCACGCCGGGCCGCATCGAGGGCCAGGGCCGGCGCGGCAACCCGCTCACCGCCGACTACGTGCTCGTCTACCGCAACCACAAGCCGGCGGTGGTCGAGGCGAAGGCCCGGGACAAGCCGCTCACCGAGGGCGTCGGCCAGGCCAAGGACTACGCCGAGAAGATGGACGTGCGCTTCGCCTTCGCCACCAACGGCAGAGGCATCTACGGCATTGACATGAAGACCGGCGCGGAAGGCGAGATGCAGTTCTACCCCTCGCCGGCCGCTCTCTGGGGGCTCAGCTTCGGGGCGGCGAACGCCTGGTGCGGCCGCTTCGCCGCCGTGCCCTTCGAGGACAAGGGCGGCTCACACCCCAGCCGTTACTACCAGGACATCGCCGTCGAACGCGTCATGGAGGCGGTCGCCGCCGAGAAGCAGCGCATCCTGCTCACGCTCGCCACCGGCACCGGCAAGACCTTCATCGCCTTCCAGGTCGCCTGGAAGCTCTTCCACAGCCGCTGGAGCCTGACTCGCGAACCCAGCCGCCGCCCGCGCATCCTCTTCCTCGCCGACCGCAACATCCTCGCCAACCAGGCCTACAACGCCTTCAGCGCCTTCCCCGAGGACGCGATGGTGCGCATCAGCCCGACGGACATCGCAAGGAAGGGCAAGGTGCCCAAGAACGGCAGCCTCTTCTTCACCATCTTCCAGACGTTCATGGGCGCATCTTCGCCG
>JBAXRL010000233.1:0-5120 GCA_037131205.1 Actinomycetes bacterium
GTAGATGCCGACGTGGCTGTAGAAGCTCGCGTCGCCGAAGAAGACGAGGTCGGCGGGCTGCATGCGGCTGAGCGGCACCGGCGTGCCTTGGCGCGCCTGCAGCGTGGCGCCGTGATAGACGCTCACGCCGAACTTGGCGTAGACATACATGACAAGGCCCGAGCAGTCGAAGCCGCCGGACGGTGATGCCCCGCCCCACACGTAGGGGATGCCGAGGTACTTCATCGTCTCCCTGACGAGCGCGATCTGGGCGGCGCTGCCGTTGATGGTGTCGATGTCGATGCCGACGGCGGCGGCGAGGCGCTGCGACGCGGCGGCGTCGAGGCGTGCCTGGCGCGCGATGAGCTCCCTGACCCGGGCGTCGAGATCGGCGAGCAGCGCCTGCCGCTGGGCCAGCTGGTCCTCCACGTCGGCGCGCTTCTCGCGCAGGTCCATCTCGCGGGTGAGCGCGGTGGCACGGTCTTTCTCGACCTGGTCGGCCAGCTTGCCCACCCTCTGGGTGAGCGCCTCGATGCCCGCGACGGTGTCCTCGTCGACCTGACTGATCTGCCGGAAGTAGTCGATCTGCGTGTCGATCTCCGTGAAGTCCCGGGTGCCCAGCACCAGGTCGAGCACGGTGACTCCGCCGTTCTTGTAGATGTCCGCCATGCGCTCGCCGAGCACCGAGCGCGCCACGTCGAGCTGGAGCTGGGCGCGCGTCAGGTCGCGGCGCGTCTCGATGAGGCGCACGTTGAGGTCGTCGAGCTGGGAGCGCGCCACGTTGTACTTCTCCACGGTGATCTGGGAGTCGAGGTCCAGGCGCGCGACCTCGGCGCGCGCCTGCTTCGCCTGTGCCTGCAGCGCTTCGAGGTCCTGGGCGGGGGCCGCCAGGGCCGCGGCGGGAAGCATCGCGAGGAGCACCGCGCCCAGCGCGCAGGCGAACGCGACCGTCATCGCGGCCCGGCGCGCGCTCGCCTGTGCTCGGTCTCGTCTCATGGCCTCACCATAGTGTATCGGACGTTATCGGCTGTCCTTGACGTCGCGCAAGCGGCGCTGTCCCTCCCGGTACTTTACAATCCCGCGAGGCCGGGTATACAATGCGTAGTCCAGTCACGTCGCGGGGTGGAGCAGTCCGGTAGCTCGTCGGGCTCATAACCCGAAGGTCGCAGGTTCGAATCCTGCCCCCGCTACCAAGCCTTTCGGGGCACCCGTTCGGGTGCCCTTCTTGTCTTTCGCCCCGCGCCGAGAGCCCGGATGCTTCGCCGCGAGGCTCGTGCTCGCCCCTCATGCTTCGAGAGCCGCGCGGGTGGGTACCAGTGTCTGCGCATCGCAGTCCACAGACATCTGGGAGTCAAGCATGACTACAAGCAAGCAAGCCGCCGCGGAGTTCTTCGGCGCGTTCTGGCTGGTCTTCGGCGGCACGGGAGCCGCCGTCCTCGCGGCCTCCCTGGGGGCCACAGGCATCGGTCTCGTGGGTGTGGCGCTCGCCTTCGGGCTCACTGTGGTGACCATGGCTTACGCCGTGGGTCACATCTCCGGTGGCCATTTCAATCCCGCCGTGACCATCGGCCTGTGGGTCGGCGGCCGCTTCCCGGCGGGCAAGATACCCGTCTACATCGTCGCCCAGGCTCTGGGCGCCATCGCGGCGTCGGCCGTGCTCTACGTGGTCGCCAGCGGCAAGGCAGGGTTCACGCTCTCCGACGGCTTCGCCGCCAACGGCTACGGCGATCACTCTCCGGCGGGGTACTCGATGCTCGCCGCGATCGTCATCGAGCTGCTCCTCACCTTCTTCTTCCTGCTCGTGATCCACGGCGTCACCGACAGGCGGGCTCCGGCCGGTCTCGCACCCCTGGCGATCGGCCTGGCGCTCACGCTCATCCATCTCATCAGCATCCCGGTGGACAACACCTCGGTGAACCCCGCGCGCAGCTTGGCGCCCGCCCTCTTCGTGGGTGGCTGGGCGCTCAGCCAGCTGTGGCTCTTCATCGTGTTCCCCATCGTGGGCGCGGTGGTCGCCGGTCTCGTGTACCGGTACGTGCTTGAGGTCCCGGCGTCCGCCCGCGACAAGGTCGAGGGACCGGGCGAGGCCACGGAGTAGGCTCTGGGGCGGCGGGGCGGCGGGCGGCCGCGGGCCGCCCGCCGCCCCGCATCCTTGTCGCCGCCCGCCCGTCTGCTATGCTCGGCCCGGACCCGCGGTGAGGCCGTGAGCACGGCCCGAGAGGAGGCGTCATGTCGGTGCTGATCGTCGTGAGCACGGCCCCCTACGGCAGCGAAGGGCCGTACAACGCCTTTCGCCTCGCCGAGGCGCTCGCCCTGCGCGATGAGCACGTCGAGGTCTTCCTCATGGGCGACGCCGTGCACGCGGCGCGCGCCGGGCAGGATCCCCGTGGCGCCCACGCCTCACTCGAGCAGATGCTGCTGGGCCTCCTGGACGCGGGCGTCGACGTATCGTGCTGCGGCGCCTGCTGTACGGCTCGCGGCCTGGCCGAGGACGACGTCGTTCCCGGCGTGCGCGCCCAGACCATCCACGACCTCGCCGCCGCGACGTCTCGCAGCGACAAGGTCGTCTCCTTCTGACGGGCCGCCGTGGCCGGCGCCGCTGCCGCGGGCTTCCGCCTCGAGCGTCGCGTCGCCGGCTTTGTGGAGCGCGAGCGCGTCCTGCGGCCCGGAGAGCACGCGCTGCTGATGTTGTCCGGCGGCGCCGACTCGATGGCGCTTCTCGCCCTGCTGCCGGGCGTCGCCGCGCGCCTCGGCCTGCGGCTGCGCCTCTCGGCCCTGCACGTCGATTACGGCGCCCGCGGCGCCGACTCCGATCGTGACCGTGAGATCGTGGCGCGCGCCTGCGCGGCCGCCGGGGCGCCGCTCCATATCGTGCGCCTGCCGCGCCGCCTGAGCGGCGCCGGTTTCCAGGCGCGCGCGCGGGCGCTCCGCTACGAGCGCGCGCGGGCGCTCGCCGTCGCCCACGGCTGTGACGTCATCGTCACCGGCCACAACCGCGACGATCAGGCCGAGACCATTCTGTACCGCTTGACCAAGTACGCGACGCCGCGCGGCCTTGCAGGCATGCGGCCGCGCGACGGCGGGCTGGCGCGGCCGCTCCTCTGCCTCGGCGCGGCGGAGATCCGCGAGTACTGCCGCGAGCGCGGCATCGAGTACGGGGAGGACGTCAGCAACGCCCAGCCCGTCTACGCGCGCAATGCCCTGCGTCTCGATGTGCTCCCCTTGCTGGCGCGCCTGAATCCGCGGGTCGCCGAGACCCTTTCGGATACCGCGACGATGGCTGCGGCGGAGGCCGACGTGCTGGCCGCGGCGACGGCCGCCGCGGCCGCTCGATCCTCTCGGCCGCCGGCGCCCGGCGATCTGGCGGCCTTCGGCATCGCCGGGCTGGCCGCTGAACCACCCGCGCTGCGCGCCCTGGTGTTGCACAACGCAGCGCGGCACGCGCTCGGCGGCGAAGCGCTCGTGGAGCGCCGCGTCGTGGAGGCGCTCCTCGCCGTGTGCGGGCGGCGCGATGACGCCGGCCGCACCAGCATCGGGAGCGGCCTCGAGGCGGTGCGCGCCGGCGGCGTTCTGCGCCTCCGGCGCCGTGAGCCGGCGCACGTCTGCGCGCCGGTGAGCTGCGACGGCGCGGCGCTGGCCGCCGCCGGCGGCGAGGGCCTCGCCCTCGCCGTTTGCGGCCGCTCATTCCGCGCCCGGCTGCGCGAAGGGTCGGCGCTCGAACGCGACCCCGCGCGCGCCTTCGTCGGCCTCGCCGCCGCGCCGCGCCGCGTGACGCTGCGGCATCCGCGGCGCGGCGAGCGTTTCGCCCCGCTGGGCCTCGGCCACGAGACGACGGTGGCGCGCTTTCTGGCCGCCGCCCGGGCGCCGGCCGCCGCCCGTGCCCGCGCCCTCGTCCTCGCCGTTGACGACGCCGTGGCGTGGGTGGGGTATGCGGACGCCGGCGGGGCGCGGCGCGGCAGGGTTGCGCAGGGCTTTCGCGTGCGTGAGAGTAGTGCGTGTACGCTGCTCGTCTTCGAGGAGGACACGTGAAGGCCCCTATCGCAGAGGTGCTCGTCGGCCGCGAGGAGCTGGCCGCCAGGGTCGAGGATCTCGCCGCCCAGATCTCCCGCGACTACGAGGGCAGGGAGATCCTCCTCGTTGGCGTGCTCAAGGGGGCGGTGTTCTTCATGGCCGACCTCGCGCGGCGCATCGACGCGCCGGTGGCGCTCGATTTCATGGCCGTGTCGAGCTACGGCTCGTCCACCGATTCTTCGGGCGTGGTGCGCATCCTCAAGGATCTCGACCTCGAGATCGCCGGGCGCCACGTGCTCATCGTCGAGGACATCATCGACTCGGGGCTCACGCTCAGCTACCTTCTCAAGAACCTGCGCAGCCGCAAGCCGGCCTCGCTCGAGGTCTGCGCCCTGCTCACCAAGCCCTCGCGGCGGCGCACCGAGATCCCCTGCAAGTACGTGGGCTTCGAGATCGAAGACAAGTACGTCGTCGGCTACGGCCTCGATCTGGCCGACCACTTCCGCACCCTCGACTTCATCGGCGTCCTCACCTCCGAGGCGGCCGCCGCGATCGTCGACCACGAGGGTTCTTTGCTGTAGCCAGACGGGTATGCTACTCTGGCAGGACGGGCCTTTGCAGGCTCAACGAGCCTGCCTCCCGGCGGTCCGCGAGCACTCATCCAGAAGGGTCCATGTGAGCAGATTCATCCGTAGCGCCCTGTTCCCCATCCTCATCGTGATCGTCGTCGCGATGTTCATCGAGTGGGTCATCCAGGGCAAGAGCGGCAACGACGCCCCCAAGGCGATCTACTCCGCGCCCGGCATGGCCACCGAGCAGATCCTCACCAACGACCTGCAGGCCGGCGCGGTCAAGAGCGTCCTCATCGACCCGCAGAGCAAGCTCGCGGAGGTCACTCAGCTCGGCGGCGTGTTCTACGTCGCGCCGATCGCCGACCCCGCTGCGCTCGAGGAGCTGCTCAAGACCAGCGAGCCCAAGGTCACCGTCAGTCAGGGCACCGTGGCCAAACCGCCCGCGGTGCCCAGCTTCACCAACGACGTCATCAACGGCAGGGTCCAGACGGTCGTCATGAACACCAAGGACCAGACGCTGCAGGTCACCCTCAAGGCGCCGGAGGGCGGCAAGGAGAC
>JBAXRL010000234.1:0-5106 GCA_037131205.1 Actinomycetes bacterium
TCGAATTGCCGAAGAAGACCAGGTCGCCGGGCCGCATGTCGCTGAGCGCCACCGGTGTGCTCTGCTGCTGCTGGACGGTCGCGCCGTGGTACATGCTGATGCCGATCTGCGCGTAGCAGTACATCGTGAGACCGGAGCAGTCGAACCCGCCCGGGCCCGCGCCGCCCCACACGTAGGGGACCCCGAAGTAGCGTTGGGCGATGGTGACGATCTCGGGGTGGCCGGGGCTGTTGGGGTCGAGCGGCGGCGGCAGCGGGCCGCCGAGGGCCAGCCGCGCCGCGCGCCGGGCGGCCAGGGCGGCCTGCCGGAGCAGGCGCTTGATCTCGGCCTTGAGGCCCGTCGTCATCCTCTCGAGCTTGTTCTCGAGGGCCACGATCTGGTTCTTCTGCGCGGCGCGCTCCGCGACCAGTTGGGCGGCGACGTCCCGGTCCGCCTCGAGCTTGAGGCGGCGGTCCTTGATGTCGCGGCGATAGGCGGCGATGGCCTTGACGGTGTCGACGTCGCTGTTGCCGATGCGGTTCATCATGTCGAGCTGCGTGATCAGCTCGTCAAAGGTGTCGGCTCCGAAGAGGACGTCGACGATGCCGACGTCGCGCGCCTTGTAGATGTTCTCGGCGCGCGCCTTGAGCTGCTTGTTGGCCGTCTTGAGGTTCTGCGCGGCGACGTCCAGGAGATGCTGGTTCTGCTTGATCTGCAGCTCGACGCTGCCCAGCCGGCTCGTAGCCTGGTTGTACTTCTCGACGGCCACCTCGACCTGCGTGTAGACCGTCTCGAGCCTGGCCTGCACCGCCTTGAGGCGAGCCTTCTTGTGGGCGATCGGCGAGGCGGGCGCAGCCGCGGCGAAGAGGAGAGAGAGGAGGCAGGCGCCGACGACGAGGGCGAGCGCCGCGCGCCATGTGCCGGTCATACGCTTCACGCTATCGAGTCCTCTCGCCCGCGAGCCACAGGGGACACGCGCGCGCTGACGTGGGTACGGGGGGTGCTGACAGTATTCGAGCCCTGAGGGCGGTTCCCTACGTAGGGGGAACCGCCCTCAGGGCTCGCGGGAGCGCTAGAACCGGCCGCCGATCCAGGCGCCGCCGACGGAGCCGTAGCTCACCACGGCGCCGGTGTGCGGGGCGTGGATCATGCTGCCGCCGCCGACGTAGATGGCGACGTGGTAGCTGAAGGTGGCGTTGCCGAAGAACACGAGGTCGCCGGGCTGCAGCGCGCTGAGCGGCACCGGGGTGCTCGCCTGCTGCTGCAGAGTGGCGCCGTGCGCCAGGCCGACGCCGACCTGCGCGTAGCAGTACATCGTGAGACCGGAGCAGTCGAAGCCGCTCGGGCTGGCCCCGCCGTACACGTAGGGGACGCCGAGATAGCGCTGCGCGATGGCGACCACGGAGGAGTTGCCCGAGCCGCCGGGATCGGGGACTGCGCCGCCTCCGCCGCCTCCGCCTGTGCCGCCGCCGGCGGCCGGCTGAGCGGCGGCCTGAGCGGCCGCCCGCGCGGCGGCGCGGGCGGCGGCCGCCTGCTGCTCCTGAAGGCGCTGGATGTCGTTCTTGATGCCGGCCGTCATCTGCTCGAGGCGGCCCTGCACGGCGAGGACCGCGCTCTTCTGCGCGGCGCGCTCGGTGACGAGCTTGGCGGCGGCCTTCTTGTCGGCGTCGAGCTTGACGCGCCGGTTCTTGATGTCCCGCTGGTAGGCGGCGACGGACTTGACGATGTCGACGTCGCTGTTGCCCAGGCGCTCCATGAGGTTGAGCTGGGTGACGAGGTCGTCGAAGCTGTTGGAGGCGAAGAGGACATCGACGATGCCCACATCGCGCGTCTTGTAGATGCTCTCGGCGCGTGACTGCAGCTGCGTGTTGGCGACATCGAGGTTGTACTCGGCGACCTTGAGCAGATGCTGGTTCTCTTTGATCTGCTGCTGCACCGTGGTCAGCTGGCTGGTGGCCTGGTTGTACTTCTCGACGGCCAGGTCGGCCTCGTGGTACACGCCCTGCAGCTTCGCCTGGACCTCGCGCAGCTGTGCTTTCTTGTCTGCAATGGGAGAGGCGGAAGCCTGGGTGGAGAGAGCGAAAGCGAGGAGGATGGCGCCAAGAAGGAGAGAGAGGACTGCGATTCGTCGTTTACCGTTCACTGCATCGCCTCCTTTTGGACGCGTCGCGGGGGCGGACGCGCCCTCTTTGAGGTGAGCCCTGAGTGTGCCGCTCCTCTGGGTCTGCCGAGCCTCCCACGGAGGGAGACAAGCTCACCGAACTCAAGTACGGAACCTTAACACCCGCCGTCTGTCCTGACAAGCGGCGGCGGCGCTTTTTGTGATCTTCGGGCTCGTGACGCCGCGCCAGGCCGTGCCCATGAGGCCGCGCACGACCTTCTCGCCCTCAGTCGCTGCCGACGCTCCTCACGGCGCCCGGCGGCGTGGGGCGCGGCCACATGCGCTTGAGCGCCCTGATGAAGGCCTTGTTGCGCTCGTCCTTGCGCCAGTTGTGGATGATCACCATGCCCCACCAGTGGAACATCAGCTGCTTGGTGAACTTGAGGGCGAAGATGTAGCGCAGCCAGGTGCGCAGGGAGTAGAAGCGCATGTAGCCGCGCAGATCCTCCATCTGCAGCTCGTAGGGGGTCATGAGCCTGGGCTCGAAGACGACGTGGTGCGCGTCGTAGAGCTGCCAGCGCTTATCGAAGATGCGCCCCGCGGCGTCGAGCTCCTCGTACTGCGGGGTGCCGGGCAGCGGCGTGAGGATGTTGAGCATCACCGTGTCGATATGGTTGTCGATGGCGAAGGTCACGGTGTCGCGGACCGTCTGCACGTCGTCGGTGTCGGCGCCGAGCACGAACATGCCGTGGCTGCGGATACCGTACTCGTGCAGCAGGCGGATGCCTGCGACGATGTCGTCGACGGTCTGCGCCTTCTCGTACCCGTCGAGGGTCGCCTGATTGACCGATTCGAGACCGAGATAGACGAGCTCGCAGCCGGACTTTCGCATGAGCTCGAGCAGCTCCCTGTCGCGCACCACGTCGGTGCGCACCTGCGCCGACCAGGGGATGACGAGGTCCTCGTCGATCATCATTCGCAGGAGCTTCTTGAGGCGCTTCCTGTCGGCGGCCATGTTGTCGTCGTAGAAGAAGATGCGCCCCGGGCGCTTGTCTTTGATCTCGGCGACCACGCTCTCGGCGCTGCGGAAGCGGTACTTGCGCCCGAACATCGCCGTGACCGAGCAGAAGTTGCAGGCGAACGGGCAGCCCCAGCTCGTCATGATCGGGATCGTGGTCAGCCGCTCGCTGCCGACCAGTAGTCTGAGGTCGGGGAAGGGCAGCTCGTCGAGGTCGGCGAGCCGCTCGCGCAGCGGGTTGTGCACCGCCGCGCCGTCGCGCTTGAACGAAAGCCCGCCGATGTCGTCGAGCTCACGGGCGCCGGTCATGGTCTCGATGAGCTCGAGCATGATCTGCTCGCCGCCCTCGCCGCGGGCCACGTAGTCGGCGTGTTCGAGGGCCTCATCGGCCATGAACGTGACGTGCGAGCCGCCGATGATCACGGGGATGCCGCGCGCGCGCACGCCGTCGGCGAGCTCGTAGGCGGTCGTCGTCGTTGAGGTGGTGCCCGACAGACCGACGAGGTCGGCGCTGTTGACGTCATCCCAATCGATGGGCGCCATCTGCGAGTTGTAGATGAGCACGTCGTGGCCGTGCTCTTTGAGCTTCGCGGCGATGATGGGCAGGCCGAGGCGCGGCAGCAGGACTTTGGCATACACGTGCATGCCGGGGGGTTCGGGCTCGATAAGACGGATCTTCATGACGCTCCCTGGAGAGGCGGCCGGGGCTGCCGCGGCGCGCGCCGCGGCGCTTCGCCCGGCCGGGCGACGTGGGGATATGGGCGAATCGCAATGGTAGCCGCTCGGCGGCGTGAAGTGAAACCGGCGGGCGGTTCGCCGCGGGCCTCAGAAGATCCAGGCGCCCAGCAGAAACACGGCCGCGGCGACCAGTCCCGCAGCCGGCAAGGTGAGCACCCAGGCGGTCATGATGTTGCCGGCGACGCCCCAGCGCACGGCGGAGAGGCGCTGCGTGGAACCCACGCCCATGATGGCCGCGGTGATTGTGTGAGTCGTCGACACAGGTACGCCGAAGTGCGTGGCCAGCTGGATGACGCTGGCCGCGGCGGTCTCGGCGGCGAACCCGTGGATGGGGTCGAGCTTGATGACCTTGGAGCCCAGCGTGTGGATGATGCGCCAGCCGCCCGAGTAGGTGCCGATGGCCATGGCGAGGGCGCACACGATCTTGACCCACAGCGGGACCTCGAAGGTGTCGATCTGGCCACTGGTGAACAGCGCCAGGGTGATGATGCCCATGGTCTTCTGGGCGTCGTTGGCGCCGTGAGAGAAGGCCATGAACCCCGCAGAGATCGGTTGCAGGGTGCGGAACCACTTGTTCACCGGTCTCTGCGCGCGCTTGCGCACCAGCCACACGAGCCCCGTCATGAGCAGCCAGGCGCCGGCGAAGCCCAGCAGCGGGGAACCGATCATCGGCAGGATGATCTTGTCGAAGACGCCGCTCCAGAGGACGCCCGACACCCCGGCGGCGGCTATCATGGCGCCGATGAGGCCGCCGAACAGGGCCTGCGAAGAGCTCGACGGAATGCCGAAGTACCATGTCGTGAAGTTCCACACGATGGCGCCGATCAGGGCGGACAGCACCAGGGGGAGCGTGACCAGGTCGGTATTCACGATGCCCTCGCCGACGGTCTTGGCGACGCCGGTGTAGAGCAGCGCGCCGACGAGGTTGAGGATGGCGGCCATGGCCACCGCGACGCGCGGGGAGAGGGCGCGCGTCGACACCGAGGTGGCGATCGCGTTGGCGGTGTCGTGGAAGCCGTTGGTGTAATCGAAAACGAGGCCCAAGGCGACGATCGCGATGAGGAGGACCACGGCCTGTGCTCAGATCAGTTGTGCTTGAGCACGATGCTCTCGATGACGTTCGCCACATGCTCGCACTCGTCGATGGCGCTCTCGAGAGTCTCGTAGATGTCTTTCCACTTGATGATGTCGGTGCACTTGGTGTCGCCTTCGAAGAGGCTGGCGATGGCTTCGCGCTCGATGCGGTCGCCGTCGTTCTCGAGGCTGTTGA
>JBAXRL010000235.1:0-5085 GCA_037131205.1 Actinomycetes bacterium
GCGGTAGTAGATGCTCGTGAAGCGCGGGTGCTCGGTGTCGAAGGCCACGGTGGAGCCCACGGCCATGAGCACCACGAAGCCCGCGGCGGCCAGGGCGAGCGGCAGCCACAGGCGGAACCCGCGCCGCACCACCTCGAGCGGGATCACGAGCAGGCCGGCGACCAGCCACACGGCGAGCACGGTGAGCACCTGCTTGAGGCCCGCCGACATCAGCAGGAGGTAGGTGGCGGAGCTCATGAGGACCACGCCGGGGGCGGCGCCCGCCAAGGTCACCGCCACGCCCGCCACGCCGTGCAGGGCGCGCTCGCCGAGCAGGACGGCGCCGAGGAGGCCCAGGCCGGCGCCCGCCAGCGGCCACGTCAGCAGATAGGCGGCGCCCGGGACGAGGACGGCGACGGCCACGGCGCCGGCCAGCCACCAGACGAGGGCGGCGACGGCCAGATCCCAGGGCCGCAGGCGTCGCAGAAGGAGCTCGTAGGCGGCGACGATCACGGCGGCCGCCAGAAGCACGAGGCCGAGCCGGTAGAGATCGCTGATCACGACGCCGGCCTCGCTCCAGGTGCGCTGCTCGTAGGCGGTGCGGTACATGCCCCAGGCCAGCGCCATGACCAGCAGCGCCACCCCCAGCACAGCGACGGTGGCCGGCACGGCCAGGCTGAGCCCGCGCAGACTGAGCAGCCGGCGGCGCGCGGCCACGGCGACGGCCACGGCGAAGACGGCGGCGGCCAGGGCCAGAAACGGCAGCACCAGGCTCTTTGCGTAGACGACCGCGAAGCCGTCCACGACGTCGAAGTACACGACGTCCTCGCGGTGCAGATCCCAGAGATCGAGGTCGCCGAAGCGCCGCGCGAGGGCGAGGGCGGTGTCGCCCTCGTGCTGCAGGCTGTCGGCGTGAAAGCTCTGCAGCGAATCGTAGGCGGTGTGGTCGTAGGCCGGCCCGTCGAGGGCGCCGAAGCTCAGGCCCGGTACGCCGGCGGCCACGAAGGGCCGGAAGTCGCTCTGGATGGGCAGCCGCCGTGAGACCTCGTACATCAGCGACGAGGTGTACGGGCGCGGCGCCCCGGCCACGAGCTCGCGGACCAGGCGGCCGTTGCCCGGGCTCGTCTCGTACATCAGCACCGGCGACGACGAGCCCGGGCTGTCGAAGTTCAGCGCGACGCCCACGCCGTAGGCCCATGGATCCTCACGCAGGAAGGCGCGCGCCCCGAGCAGGCCGCGCTCCTCTCCGTCGGTGAAGAGGAAGACGACGTCGTTGCGCGGCCGCGGCCCCGCGACCAGGGCGCGCGCCGTCTCGAGCAGCGTGACGACCCCGCCGCCGTCGTCGGCGGCGCCGGCGGCCACGGGCACCGAGTCGTAGTGGGCGACGAGCAGGACGGCGCGCGAAGGGTCGCGGCCCGGCAGGCGGGCGACCACGTTGCGGGCCGTGCCCGCCACGCGCCCGCTCGTCGCCGAGACCGCCGACGCGGTCTGCACGTGGGGCGCCAGATGGAGCGCGTCGAGCTCCGCGACGATGGCGTCGCGCGCCCGCACAGCGGCGTCTGAGCCTATCGGGCGGGGCGCCGCGGCGACCACGCGCAGGAGCAGCATGGCGCGGCCCGCCGAGAAGCCGTCGGCCGCGCTCCGCTCCGGCGCCGGCGGCGACACGCCCAGCGGCGTGACGCCCACCACGACCAGCGCCGCGACGACGGCCACGACGAGCGCGGCGAGCAGGAGTCTCTTGGCGGCCACAGTGTCAGGGTAGCCGCCGCGCCACCGTTTGCAACTCCGCGCGGCGGCGTAGACTCCGTCCATGACCAGCCACCACGACAGCGCCGTGCTGCGCAGCGAGCTCGGCGAGCCGCCGGGCGACTTCGTCACGGCGGCCGGCGTGCGCGTGCACTACGTCCGCCGCGGCGACGGACCGCCGGTCGTCTACGTCCACGGCGCCAAGGGCTCCGTCTACGACTTCGTGCTCTCGATCGGCGACCGCCTGGCGGAGCGCTACACGGCGGTCGCCTTCGACCGTCCGGGCTCGGGGTTCAGCGGCCGGGCGGCTCGGGACGGCGGCTCGCCGCAGGCGCAAGCCGCCGTCCTGTGCGCCGCGGCCGCGGAGCTCGGACTCGAGCGGCCGGTCCTCGTAGGGCACTCGTTCGGCGCCGCCGTGGCCCTCGCCTGGGCACTCGACGTGCCCGGCGAGGTGGCCGCCGTCGTCACGCTGGGCGGCTACGTGCTGCCCCTCGGGGGGCCGCCGCCCTGGGTGGTCGCGCTCATGCGCTCGCGCACCACCCTGCGCGCCGTGGGCCGGCTCGGGCGCTCGCGTCTGGGACGACCGCTCGTCGAGAGCGCCGTGCGGCGCGCCTTCTTCCCCGGCACGCCGCCGGCGAACTACCTGCGGATCGCGCCGGCGCTTGCCCTCGACGACGCACGCCTTATCAACGACGGCGACGACCGCAAGAGCGCGGAGGCCGGGCTGAGGGCCTTGCAGCCGCGCTACGCCCGCCTCGACGCGCCCGTGGTCATCGTCGTCGGCGAGCAGGACAGGATGGTGCCCCCGAGCACGTCCGAGAAGCTGCACGCGCTGCTGCCGCGCTCGGAGATCGTGCGCCTCCGGGCCAGCGGCCACATGCCGCAGTTCACGGAGCCCGACGCGGTGCTGGCCGCCGTGGACCGCGCCGCCGCGCTCGGCGGCGTCTGACGCGGCGGCCGCGAACGGGCCCGCGGCCGGCAACCGCACGTTTGCTTCTCTCGCCGCCCCAGCGTACCATCCACTGCGGTCGCGCTAGGCGGGGAGCCAGCGGTGCCCTGTACCCGCAATCCGCTACAGCGGGGCTGAATCCCCGCCCGAGGGGCCGTTCCGCGAGGCTGTCAGTCGCGCCGCGGCGTTGAAGGTCGGGTCCTACGCAATGGAACCCTGCGAACCCCGTCAGGTCCGGGAGGAAGCAGCGGTAAGCAGGCCATTCCATGTGCCGCAGGGTCGCCTGACCGGAGCTTGCGCGCGGCGAGGACGCTCGGAGAACGCGCTTCGACGGCGGGTGCGCGGCCGCTTCTTTCCCTCTTTCCGGCGGGGTACACTGGCCATCCGATGAAACGCTCCCTTTACCGCGAATACCGCCCGCAGACGTTCGCCGAGCTGGTCGGTCAGGACCACGTGGCGCGCACCTTGCGCAACGCCGTGGAGACCGACGCGGTGGCGCACGCCTACGTGTTCTCCGGGCCGCGCGGCACCGGCAAGACGAGCACCGCGCGCATCCTCGCCAAAGACCTGAACTGCGTGGGTACCGACGAGGCGCCGGTCGCGCGGCCCACGGCCACGCCCTGCGGCGTCTGCCGCCACTGCGTGGCCATCGCCGGCGGCACCTCCCTGGATGTCATCGAGATGGACGCCGCCTCCAACAACGGCGTCGACGATGTTCGCGATCTGCGCAACAAGATCGCCTTCGCGCCCGTCGACGGCCGTTTCAAGGTGTACATCATCGACGAGGTACACATGCTTTCGAACCCGGCGTTCAACGCGCTGCTCAAGACCCTCGAAGAACCGCCGCCCAACGTCATCTTCGTGCTCGCCACCACCGAGCCTCACAAGATCCCCGAGACCATCATCTCGCGCTGCCAGCGCTTCGACTTTCGGCGCCCGCAGGTGCGCGACATCGCGCGGCTGCTGGCCACCATCGTGGAGCGCGAGAACGCGCGTCCCGACGAGGAGCGCGGCGGGCCGCGCATCGAGATCCAGGAGGCCGCCCTCGAAGAGATCGCGCGCCATTCTCAGGGCGGCTTCCGCGATGCGATCGGCACCCTCGACAAGCTCATCACGTACTCCGACGGCGCCATCATGCCGGCCGACGTGCTCGAGGCCCTCGGGGTCACCGACGCCGACCTGCTCTTCGAGATCACCGACATCGTCACCGAGCGGCGCACCGCCGAGGCCCTGCAGTTCGTGCAGCGCCTGGCCAACGAGGGCGCCGACTACTTGCAGTTCATCCGCGACCTGCTGCGCCATCTGCGCCAGCTCTTTCTGCTGCAGCATCTCGAGGAGTCGGCCCGCGACGACGCCGCCCTGCGCGCCCTCGGCCAGTCGGTCGAGCTGGACGACCAGCTTCTCAATCGTCTGCTGCCGCAAGCCAACAACCTGTCCGCCCGCGAGGTCGTCCACTTCATCGAGACGCTGGGCGAAGCCCAGCGCGAGATCCGCGACGGCCTCGACCAGCGGCTGCAGCTCGAGCTCGCGCTGGTCAAGGTCACGCGGCCGCACCTGGATCATACGGCGGCCGCGCTCGAGGAGCGCCTGCGGCGCCTCGAGGCCGGCGCGGCGGCGCAGCCGGCCCGCGCCGCGGCGACGGACGGGCCGGCGCAGCCGGCGCGCTCCTCGGCGGCAAAGGCCGCGCCGGCCCCCGCAGCGGTGGCCGCGGCCCCTGACAGCGCCGTCGATCCCGGCAGGGCGTCCGCGGAGGCGGCCGTCCCGGCCGCACCGGCCGCCGCCGAGCCCGCGGCTGTTGAGCTCACTCTGGAGCGCGTCAAGCGCGCCTGGGAGCTCATCCTGCAGCGCGTGCAGGCGAGCAGCGTGAGCCTCTACGCGATGCTGCGCGACGCCCGCCCCAGCGCCCTCGAGGATGGGCGGCTCACCGTGACGATGCCGTCCGACTTCGCCTTGACGCGCGCCCGCGACGCCGGCAACGCCGAGCTGCTCGCCGGCGCCATCGAGGCGGCCCTGGGTCAGCCGCTGCAGCCCGAGTTCGTGCCGGCCGCCGGCGTGCCGGCCGGGCCGGCGCTCGCCGCGCCGGCCGCCACCGCCCCGCCGAGCATGGATTTCACCGCCCTCATCAAGCAGGCGAAGGGTACCTTCGACGCCGAAGAGATGCCCGACGACTCGTAAGGAGAACCGCCCGTGGCGAACCCCCAGTACAACAAGATGATGAAGCAGGTCCAGGAGATGCAGCGCAAGATGGCGCAGGCTCAGGAGGAGCTCGCCGTCGAGACCGTCGAGGCCAGCGCCGGCGGCGGCATGATCACCGTCGTGGTCACCGGGTCGCTCGAGATCAAGGAGGTGCGCATCAAGCCCGAGGCCGTCGACCCCGACGACGTCGAGATGCTGCAGGACCTCGTCGTGGC
>JBAXRL010000236.1:0-5083 GCA_037131205.1 Actinomycetes bacterium
AGCTTGTCGTTGTCGGTTCACCCGAAGGGCCTCACCTCCAACATTCTGGGCGCACGCTGAAGGGGAAGATAAGGATCGGCGGGAATTCCTTATCTTCCCTCACAGTACTACCCCCGCTCCGGCGGCTCCGCAGGCTCGCGGGCGGGCGGCGCGGGCGTCTTCGGCGGCCCGCGGGGGGGTGGTGCGGAAGGGGAAGATAAGGATCGCCCGGAATTCCTTATCTTCCCTCGCGGTACTACCCCGCCGCGGCGGCTCCCACAGGCGCGGCGGCTGCGGCGCGCGGCGCGGCGTGTCCGCCTTCTCGCGGCCGTCGATCCGGAGGCTGAACGCGCAACCGGACGAAGGGGGATGGCCATGTCGGCCTCTTCCTGTCTTCCCCCTCGACGACTACGCCTGTGCCGCCGACGGGCGCGCCGGGCGGGGCGGCCTGAGCGCGCGTCTGCCGGCGCCTGCTCTGAGCGCTGCCGGCTGCACGACGCCCTCCGCCTTCTTCGCTGATGGCGGGCACTTGAGCGACGGGGATCGTCATGTGCCGCGGTACCCGCCCCCGCGATGCCGCCCTGGCTGCGCGGCTGCTCGCGCCGCGCCCGAGCACGACGCGGCGCCCGCCGGCGGCCGGATGCTCAGTGGTGGTACGGCTCGCCGCGCAGGATCTTGCCGGCGCGGAAGAGCTGCTCCAGCAGGATCACCCTGGCCAGCTGGTGGGGCAAGGTGAGCGCCGAGAGGGAGAGGCGTTCCGCGGCGCGCGCCTGCACCTCGCCGGCGAGCCCCAGCGAGCCGCCGATCACGAAGCCCGCGCCGCCGCGTTCGAAGGCCTTCTGCAGCCAGTCCGCGAACGCCTCGGTGTCGAGGGCGCGGCCGTCCACGGCGAGCGCCGCGACGACGGGCGCCTGCGGCCACGCCGCAAGCAGGCGCCGGCCCTCCTCGCGCAGCACCTCCGCTTCGCTGCGGCCGCGCAGCGCCACCTCCTTGACCTCGCGCACCGAGACCGTGGCGTGGGGCCGCAGAAGATCGATGAAGTGCTGCGCCGCGGGCTTGAAATCGCGGTGCAGCGACCCCACCGCGAGGATCTCGATGCGAGTCGCCACCGTGGCGACGCTCAGCGCCACGGCGAGCGCGAGGAGAAAGCGATGCGGCCGGCGTCGGGGACGCAAGCGACGCCAGCGGCAGAGGCGTGCGCGACCGCGGTCGCCAAGCGCGTCTCTTCGTGGGTGTAATGCGCCATGCCTGTCCTCTCGCCCGCGGGGCCGGGGCCGACGGCCGTCGCTCGTCTCGGCGCGGGGCCGGCAAGCCCACCCGACGGCTGCGCATCTATGCGCGCGCCTATACTATAGAGAAAGGAGGCGCCGCCCGGGCTCGCGCCCGGCTCGCGCCGTGCGTTGCCTCCGCCGCAGCGCACCCGCAACCGTTCATGCAGGGAGGGGAGCCGATGACAGACACACGCAACGACGCGGAGCCGGGATCGGCGTCCGCCGACGCCAAGCTCGAGCTGCGGCGGCGCGCGCTGGCCGCGCGCGACTCCCTGCCGGGGGCGGCGCGCGCCCGGCTCAGCGCCCGGGTCTGCGCGCGCGCCGCCGCCCTCCCCGAGCTCGCCGCCTCCGCCACCATCATGCTGTACGCCTCATTCCGCAGCGAGGTCCAGACGACGGCCCTTCTGTTGTGGGCGCTCAAGGCGGGCAAGACGGTGTGCACACCCCGCATCCTGGCCCCACGACTGATGGCCGCCTACCCGATCGCGGATCCCGCGACAGACCTCGTGCCCGGCGCCTGGGGCATCCCGGAGCCGCGCGAGGGGCTCGAGGAGGTGCCCCCGCTACGCATGGATGTGGTCGTCGTGCCGGGCGCCGCATTCGACGCCGCCGGCAGGCGCTGCGGCTACGGCGGCGGCTTCTACGACACGTATCTGGCGCGCACGCGTCCCGGCGTCCCATGGGTGGCGCTGGCCTTCGAGGCTCAGCTCGTGAACGAGCTGCCCTGCGAGCCGCACGATCTCGCCGTGGGCGCCATCGTCACCGAGACGCGCGTCATCCGCACCCGGTAGGCTGCCTCAGGTCTCGGCGAGCAGCACCCCGGCCAGGTCGGTCGCCGGCCGGCGTGCGGCCGCGGACTGCCCACCACCGCGACGACCAGGGGCGGCTCGGGCTCAGGCGCGCTGCAGGGCGATCTGGATCTCGTCGCGCACGCGCAGAAGGGTCGCGGAGACGGCGTCCGCGTCGGCGTAGAAGCGCGCCGCCGGCATGGGCACGGCGATCGAGGCCACGCTGCCGTCGATGTCGGCGATGGCCACGCCGGTGCTGCAGATGCCGACGTGGTGCTCTTCGCGATCGTAGCCGACGCCGCTGCGACGGACCTCTTCGAGCTCGCGCAGCAGATCCTCGCGCGAGACCGGCTTGTGCCGCGAAGGCGTCTCGAGCTTCCTGGGCAGGCGCCTCTTGAGCTCGTCGGGGGTGAGCTGCGCCAGCAACACCTTGCCGTTGGCCGTGCAGAAGGCCGGGAAGCGGGCGCCGACGCGGGAGACCACCATGAGCGAACGCTGCGGCGCGGGATGCTGGGCGATGAAGAGCACGTGCATGCCGTCGAGCACGCCGAGGTCGACGGTCTCGTTGAGCTCCCGGGACAGGCGCTCGAGGTACGGGCGGACCACCGTCGGCAGGTCGCGGCGGCTCGCCACCGCCAGTTGCAGGAGACCAGGCCCCAGGTGGAGCCGGCCGGTGGCTGCGTCGGCGCAGACGAAGCCCTCCTCCTCGAGCGCATAGCGGATGCGGTGCACCGTCGTGCGCGGCAGCCCCGCGCGTGCCACCAGCTCGCTGAAGGTGAGCCCTCCCGACGAGTCGGCGGCCAGCAGCCTGAGGATCGTGGCCGCCCTCGCCAGCACCTGCACACCACTACGCTGTTCCTGCTCGCGCTCCTCGACCAGTCCGCTCACCGCGCCTCCATCACCATTGCCCCCGGGTCTCCGGGCCTCGGTCGCCATGTCCGGCACGCACCGCTCAGCTCGCCTCGGCCACGGGCGCGGACGCGCCTGCGCCCGCCGGGCTCTCCGGCTTCGGAGGCTCTTCCAGCACGAGCCGGCGGCGCACCGGGAACAGGTGGACGTCCCAGCGCTTGACGACGAAACCCCAGAGGCCGCGAGGAGCCTTGGTCGCGATGACCACAGCGATCACCCCGAGCAGCAGCATATAGGTCGTCCCGTACTGGCTGAGAGTCTGGAGCAGAGCGAAGTAGATCACCGTGCCGATGATGGGGCCCTCGATGGACCCGAAGCCGCCGATGACGACGATGAACATCGCGTAGGCCGTCCAGCTGATGCTGAACGCCGCGGCCGGCTGGATACGCAGCAGGTTCATGGCCACCACGGCGCCGATGACGCCGCAGCCGAAGGCGGAGATGAGGTAGACGTAGAGCTTCGCGCGAAACACGTTGACGCCGGAGCTCTGCGCCGCCAGCTCGTTGTCACGGATCGCCGTGAGGGCGAGCCCAAGCCGTGAGCGCAGCAGGAAGTAGACCAGCAGGATCGAGCCCACGGCGACGAACAGGGCGAGCAGATAGGTGCCGTTGATGCGCGTGTCGATGGGCAGGCGCGCGGCGGAGACGACGGTCTTGCCGGACCCGCCGCCGGTGGCCTGGATGTTGGCCACGACCAGGCGCACCACCTCGGCGACGACCCAGGTGCCGATGGCGAAGTAGCCGCCGCGCAGGCGAAAGATGAGCGGTGCGATAGGGAGGGCCACCAGCACCGCCAGGCCGCCGGCGAGGAAGACGGCGATGAACGGGTGCAGCCCGATCACGTCGCCGATCAGCCAGAGGCCGTAGGCGCCGAGACCGATGTACGCCTGCTGACCGACAGAGATCAGGCCGGCGTACCCGCCCAGCAGGTTCCACATCTGGGCCAGCGCCAGCAGCGTGAAAAAGGTGACCATGGTCCGCAGAAAGCTCACTTGCGCCCATAGCGGGAAGCTGGCGAGCACGGCCACGATGAGCACGCCGCCGATGAGCACGTAGCGATGCATGCGCGTCGAGCGCGCGATGCGAAACGCGGGTGCGCTCATGCCGTCACCGTCTTCGCGAAGAAGCCGCTGGGCCGCACGGCCAGGACGGTGAGGAAGACCAGGTGGCCGACGAGCAGACCCCAACCGGAGCCGAAGGCCTGCGAGCCCAGGGTCTGGGACAGGCCGAGGACGATGGCGCCGATGAGCGTCCCCCAGATGGACCCCATGCCGCCCATGATCACGGCCTCAAAGGCGAAGATGAGGCGAAACGAGCCCTGCGTGGGGTCGAAGGTGGTGCGCACGGCGAGCAGGATCCCGGCCAGGGCGACGATGGCCAGGGCGATGGCCATGGCCAGGCCGTAGATGTGACGGTTGTCGATGCCCATGAGCTCGGCCGCTTCCCGGTCGTCGGAGGTGGCTCTGAAGGCGCGCCCCAGCTTGGTGCGGTTGAGAAAGGTCTGCAGCAGCGCGATGACGACGATGGAGGTCACGAACACGAGCAGCGGGAACCAGCCGATGGACAACTGGTCGTTAATGCGGATGCTGATGTTCTCGATCCTGCCGGCGTCCAGACCCTGCGAGTCGGCCGAGAACCACATGATGAGGCCGTTCTGGATGATGATCGACAGGCCGAAGGTGACCACGATGGGACGCGTGTCGTCGCTGCCCAGGGTGAAGTTGAGCAGGCCGCGTTGCAGCAGATAGCCCACCACGAACATGATGGCGATGGTCACGAGACCCGACCACATGACGCCCAGATGAAGAGACTGGAAGAGGAACAGGGCGACGAACGCCGCCAGGATGCCGAGGTCGCCGTGCGCCAGGTTGACCATGCGCATGACGCCGAACACCAGAGCAAGGCCGGTCGCGAACAGAGCGTACAGCCCGCCCAGCAGAACGCCTTGAATCGCTACATTGACCCAATCCATACCGTCACACCCCGAAGTAGGCTGCCGTGATCGCTTGAGAACTGAGGTCGCTCGGCTTACCTTCGAGGCTGATGCGGCCCTCGAGGAAGCAGGCCACGTAGTCGGCCACGGTGAGGACGTGCTGCACGTCCTGCTCGACGACCAGGATCGTGGTGCCCGTGCCGA
>JBAXRL010000237.1:0-5079 GCA_037131205.1 Actinomycetes bacterium
CGATGCAGCCGGGCAGGGAGCCCGTGGAGCTGCGGCGCGCGCTGCGGAGCATGCTGGGCGAATGACGATCCCCCGTCCGCGCTCCAGCAGCTCGGCGTTGCCTCTCATCTCGCCCTCTTCCAGCTCCTCTTGGGGCTATCAGCCGCATCGAGAGAGGCAACGGCAACCCCACGCTCAGGGCCATCGACGCGCCGGCATGCGCACTCGGCGCAGAGCTGCGCATCGTGGAGCGGTCGCCGACGCTTTCGCGCCCCGTCGCCCCGGAGCGACAAAGGAGCGGCAAGCCGCTCCTACATCTCGTCGCCGGCGCCTCGTGGTCCTGGCGGACGCACCCACACCAGAGGCGCTCGAATACCCACTACCGAACGTCGACTGGTGTACAATCGCGTCATCACGTACATCTTGACTCGACTACCGCTACACCGATCCCATGGACAACGAGGTGACACCGTGGAGACGTGGCAGATGACCGAGGCCCGCAGGCACTTCCCGGCGCTTCTCGACAGGGCCCGCGGCGGCGAGTGGCCGCTCATCGGACGCCGGGGCCGCTCCGAGGCCGTGCTGGCCAACGTCGCTGAGCTCGACGAGCTGCTGAGCGCCGCCTATCGCTTTCATCCCGAGGTCGACTTCGCCGAGCAAGGCGTCGGCGTCTGGCTGCCCGAGCTCGAGACGCACGGGGTCGGCGCCACTCTCGACGACGCCTTGGCCGACCTCGCCGACGCCATGGTCGACTACGCCGCAGACTGGGTGGACCACCTGCGCCACACCGTCAATCACCGGCCGCGGGCCGGCTACGTGCGCCGCATCCAGATGGCGGGCGACGCGCCCGGCGTCGTGACGATGCTGGGCCGAGACGCCGACGCCGCGAGCGCAGGCGCAGACGAGGGCACAGAAACGCCGTGAGGCCGGCCCGCTACGACGACGTGCGTGCCTTCTGCCGGGTCGATGGCTGGAGCCGCAAGGCCGATGCGCCCGGCCGCGTCACTCGGAAGCACGAAGTCTGGGCCAAAGCGCTGGCGGACGGCACCTCCCTACGTTGCGTCATCTCGAAGGGGCGCGGCGAGTACTCACCACAGATGATGAGCTGGATCATCAAGCAGGAACTGCGGACGACGGAGCAGCAGTTCTGGGCGGCCGTGCGCGACGGCGCCCCCCCCGCACGGCCCCAAGCCCAGCCCGCGCGCCCGCAGCGAGAGCTGCTGCCACTCAGTCTGGTGCGGGCGCTCCAGGCTGCGGGGCACACGCCCGACGATCTCCGCGGCCTCACGCTCGAAGCGGCCAAACGCCTGCTCAAGCCGGAGTAGTCGCGGCTGCCCGTAGCTTCTGAGCCATCCGGCGCAACGTACCCCTTCGCCGCTGCCAGGCGTTCACCGGGAGAGACCATCGTAGGCCACCCGCGGCTTTGAGCTCACACCCGACGCCACGGAGTCTCTTCCAGCGGCGCGCGAACACGGCGATTCGATCGGGCGGCACTCCGGCCTGCAGCTTGGACAGGATCGCCATCGCCACGGCTACGGCCTCCTCGGTGAGCGAAGGGAGCTCGGCCATGACCGGCGGCGGCCCTGAGACTCCCGACGCGGGCGCGTCGAGCGTCGCTGCAATGTCGGGCACGGCACCGGTCTCAGCGGGAAGGAGCCTCTGGCCGAGCTCGGCGA
Organism: Actinomycetes bacterium; assembly: GCA_037131205.1. Lineage (GTDB taxonomy): Bacteria > Actinomycetota > Thermoleophilia > UBA2241 > UBA2241 > CAIXSE01. The sequence continues at coordinate 1,656 of JBAXRL010000237.1, forward strand.
TCTCCCGCGTCGTCCGGTACCCGGCGGCGAGACTCAAGGTCCGACCCTCGACGGAGATGTGCGGCTCCTCGAGGTCGAGCGGCTCGCCGTAGATGCGCTGGTTCATGTCGCCGAGCAGCGTCAGGCTGTCACGCCCCTTGCCGGCAAGCAGGCGGATCAGGGCGAGACGCTGTACGTCCAGGTCCTGCGTCTCGTCCACGACGACGGCGTCGTAGGGGCTCCTGGCTCCCTTGCGGGACGTGGCCTTCACGGCACGGCGGATGCGGCGGGAGTACTCGTCCTCCTCCGGCATCTCGAGTTGCGTTTGGTCGTCGGGGCAGAGCTCGAGGTAGACCGACCGCAGGCAGATCTCTCTCGCGCACGCAGACCCGAGGAGAAAGCCAGTCTCAAGGTCGCGCTGGAGTCGGAGATCCAGCGCCTCGACATGTCCGCGGCGCGGCGTCCGATATGCCAAACGACGGTTGACACGCGCTTGTCGCTGAGGGTGGCCGGCTCCCGACACCACGAGGCCGAGTGCCCCGATCGTCACGCCACATGGGGGACTCGCGTGTGCGGTCATTGCACGCACCGCTTCCCCATCCTCACCCCTGGCGACTTCACCTCAGATACGGATGACTTGCCGGGCTTCGTGGATCGCACACGCGGTGCAGATGTGCTCGCCGTTCCCATCTGCATGCCGGGAGACACGGTGGAGCTCGTCTGCCCGTCCTGCGGAGCGCCAACCTGGAGGAAGAGGCCCACAACGACAAAGAGGACGGCCGAGGCCCTCCTCTTTGCGTGGGTGGCGCCGGGACTCCCAGTCCCCGGAACACTCAAGTTCCGATCGGCAGCATTGGTCAGGCTACTTCAACGGCGCGTGGTCGAAGAGAGATTCTCCACCTCGCCACCCGATGCGATGATGATACCCCCCTCCAGCGTGTCAAGCCGTGTCGGTCGAGACGCGCGGGCCTCTTGGGGTTATCACGCGAGGCCTCTCGTGAACCTGTGGTGGTCGCGCGCGCCACTTTCTCGACTACCGCCAATCTAGACCTGACCGAAGTGATCCTCGCGGTACTTGGAGAAGTAGTAGAGGACGGAACGCTCCGCGATGTCCTTCATGATGGCGCTCATCTCATCGACGGACCAGCGCTCGGCGCGGAAGTAGAAACTGCCGCGGTTGAACTTGCCGCCCTCTTCATTGTGCAGGTAGGTGGTGTTCAGCTCGCCGAACATGGCCATGGTGGACACTCGATCGAGTATGGATGAATCGTCTTCAAAGTCGCAGCCGTAGCCGAAGCAGACGAAGGGAAAGATGCTCTCGCGCATGAGTGCGGTCCGAAGACCAATGAGATTCTTGCCGAGCCGCTCAATGGCGTTGCCCTTTGCCTGCTTCGGCAGACCCTCCCGGGCGCGGAGGTCGCTGGTGCCCTGATTCTTCACTTCGGCGATCAGAATCGGGTAGCTGAGCTCGTCGCCCGGCCTTCCCTGGATGAGGAGGATGCCACCGTCTGGACGAATCGAGCTTCTGTCGAAGTGATGGTGGAACTCCGTGTCGGGGTAGCTGTGCCGGAGCTCTGCGACAGTATCCTTGAGATACCACTGCTTCTCGTGAGCCAGGGTCACCTGCTTCGCGAACTTCTGCAGAAGGTGGTCGACAACCTGGCCAAGCGCCAGGATCGCTTCTGACTCCTGCTTTCGCGAGGTCACGTTGATCACCGTGCCCGCGCGCTGGTCTCGCAGTTGGTGCTTCCGGGCCATCAACGCCTACCTCCGCTCGACGAGGAACAGTTGCTCCGTGACGTGGAGCGGGCGATTGTTGAAGTTCCTGCTCCCGCGGAACGCGTTGTAGCGGGTCTCGAGGACGTCCACGGAGCCAAGCCCCCCGAGCATCTCGTGCATCTGCGCGGGCGAGATGAAGCCCTCGTTGTTGAACGAGACCAGGAGGAAAGGCGCGTCGATGGCATGCAGGAGCCGGCTGAGCAGCGGGAGTGACCTGACGCGCACGTTGTAGCCAGACCGCCGCCAGTCCGTGGGGATGCCCGACACCCGGCTTATGTGCGCTGGTCGCTCGTAGCGAACCAGGAGATTGAGCATGAAGTAGTTCGAGCCGTAGGGGTGTTGGTTGTAGGGAGGGTCGATGTACGCGAGATCGAGGTCTGTGAGCCGGCCGGCCGCCGCGTTGGCGTCTTCTTGAAGCACCTCGCAGTCGCACTCGAGGTTGCTCAGTACAGGAAGATCAAGACGGATCTCCCCCATGATGCGTACCAGTGCATCCGAGCCGCTGCCCCCAAACTGGCCAATACCCGTGCGCCGGTTCTTGTAGAACCCCTTGAAGACGCCGGCGGTGTTCGCGTGGATCGAGGCGCTGCTGAGGAGAGGGCCCATGAGCAGGTCCCTCATGTCCCGAGGCGCGGAGTCGATCAGCCGACGATAGTCGTCGAGGCGCCTGGCGTTGCTCTTCGTGTAGAAGACGCGGTCGTCCGCCGTGACTCTGGTTTCGTCACGAGGCGCGTACAGCTCCTCGATGAACCCGGGGGGCAGCGTCTCAGTCGCCACCCTCTGGTTGAGGTCGGCGACGACCCGCGCCAGAGCCGGGAGGTCGACCGTGCTTCGATTGCGCAGGTAGCAGCGCCCTATGACCGCGCAGTAGTCCTCAAGATCGTTGCTGATGAGCAGCGAGGAGTGCGCCTTCAGCAAGCGGGAGACCACTCCTGAGCCGCTGAAGGCGTCAAGCACCCGCAGCTTCGTCTTCCCAAGCCGTTGCTTTACCTGCTCCACGGCGTTGGCGACTTGTCCGAGGAGGGCACGCTTGTTGCCGATGTAGGTGATCAGCTGCCGGGACAGGTAGTCGGGATCCTCAGCGCTCGGGTCGTCTGCCCATAGGGAGACTTGCCGGCCGTCAAGAGAGCGCAGCAGAAGTCGTTCCTGGTCGGTCACTCGTCCTCCATCGGTGCATCGACGCGCCCTCGCCTCGCGTGGTGGCGGCGGCCGGGCGGATGGCTCATGGCGTAGTGTACCGCGGCCCGGGGACGTCTCTTCTGGCCGTCAGCCTCTCCACACCGTCGTTCAGCCGTTGAGCGGGCGGCGCAGCCAGTCGGCGCGAAAGGCGAGCTGGGTCGGCTGGGCTGATCCCTCAGTGGCCAGGACCAGCCGCCGGCGCCCCAACAGCGCCCATGAAAGTCATGGAGCAGCTCGCGTTGGCCGCCGAGCATCGCGGCAACACGTGGCCGCCCGCCTGCGGATCACCGACACAGCATGCTGCGCCGTCAGGGAGCAGCACACCCAGACGGTGGGCGACAAACGCATCGAGAGCGTCGTCGCTCGCGACGCCTCACGTGTCGCCCACGACCTGCTCGCCGGGCTCCACGCCGGCATCGGCGATCGCCTCCTCGTAGAGGTGCGCGTCCGTGTCGCAGAGCTCGGCCAGGCGCAGTTGCAGCTCGAG
>JBAXRL010000238.1:0-5057 GCA_037131205.1 Actinomycetes bacterium
CCTCATCAACCTCTATCTGCGGGATTGCGCCGTGCACGAGAAGCGGCTGGATCTCCGGTGGTTATCGTAGGCATAGGCGGGCCGTTCATGCCGCCGCGAGCGCCCGGGACGGGTGCGGCGGGCGCTCCAGCGCCCCTGCGCAGCCGCACGGCGCCCAGCAGCCGGCGGCGGAAGTTGTAGGTGTCGGCGAAGCGCGCGTGGCCCAGCCAGCCGGTGAGGCTGCGCCGCAGGTCGGCGGCGTCGATCTCGCCGGCCGCGTAGGCGCGCGCCTGCCGCTGCAGCCGGCCCCGCGCCTTGGCCATGTTCCTACGGGGCGGCAGGCGGTGGTGAGAAAACAGGCGATAGCCGAGGAAGTCGACGCCGCTGCCGGTGCGCCGCACCTCGGTCTTGCGGGCGCTCAGGGTCAGCCCGAACGCCTCCTCCAGCCGTGCCGCCAGCCGCGCCTGCATCTCCGTCGCGGAAGCGCGATCGCGATGCAGAAAGGCGCCCCCACCCCAGCTCGTCCTTGACCTGATGGTCAAGCGGGTCGAGGTGGAGGTTCGCCAGCAGGCAGGGGGCGGAGGAGCCCAGAGGGATGCCCAGGCCGGGCGTCTCTGACCACTCGACCCACACGATGAGATAGCGCGCCAGCAGCGCGGTCAGGCCGGCGTCGCGAAAGCGCCGCCGGCAGGTCTCCAGCAGGACCTCGTGGCGCAGCGAGGGGAAGAAGCGCCGCACGTCGGCTTTCAGCAGCCGGCCGGAGCGCGGCCTATCGGGTGCCGCGACGCGGCGCTGGAACGCCATCGCCCGCTCAAGCGGCGCGCTGACCGCCGCGGCCGGGCAGGCCGGCGCAGGTGTCGCAGGTGAAGAAGCGCTCGGCGCTCGGCTGAAGCGCCTGCTTGAGAGCCAGCGGCGCGAGGCGGTCCTTCAGGCGGGGCACGGGGATCTTCTTGCCCGAGCCTGCGGGGTGCAAGCCGGCGGGCGCGGCGCAGGGCGTGCGCGTCCCCGCCGCCAGCGAGTCGCACCGTCGAGGAGGCGGTCTTCGAGGCGCCCGGCGAAGGCGCGGCGCGGCGCGGCCGGCAGGCGCTTCTCCAGTACCCGCCAGGCCTGCAGGAGATTGGCGAAGGCGGCGGCCTCGGCGAGCAGGTCGGCCATCAAGCGCCCGGCGGCGCGGCGCTCTTCCGCCAGCCGCCGAGCAGGCGCCCGACCTCGCGCTCCATGCGGGAGAGCGCCTCGTAGCGCGCCGGAGCGAGGCAGCGCAGGTCGAAGGCCATGCGAATCAGCAGGCGCAGGCGGTCCCGCGCCAGGGCGGCGCCCGCCAGCTGCGCCTGCTTCTCGGGGCCGCGGGCGTAACGCGCCGCGCCCAGCGCCTCCAGCAGGTCGAAGGCCGCAGCTTCGCCGCGCCGCCGGAAGGCCCGGCCGCTGGTTGCGGGGAAGCTCGCCCACGGCGCGGCCTGCCTCGAGGACCAGCCGGTAGGTCGGGTCGATGATGGGCAGTGATCTGTCAGCAGGCATAACGAAGACCGGGGGGCGCGGGTGGAAAGAGCCCACCCGCGCCCCCCCTTACGGAGCATCACGGAGCGGGCGGCAACCCCTTTTCGGGGTCCCCGCCCGCCCCTTTCACAAAGCCGGAGGAGTGCATACCCCTCGCGCTCCGCGGCGGGGTCCGTGGACCCTGCCATCCTTCACGGATTCCCGAGGGCCAAGAGCCGAGGGATCAAGGGGTAGGGGGCTACGAACCCGCCGCCAGGTTCTCACACACGTAGTTACATGGGTAAGCGGATTGCAGACACGCATCGTGCATTGCATCGCGGTCCGCTCCGGACGTCCACGTCCTACATCCAAGCAACACCGCCTCCCCCGGCCCGCTCCGCACGAGCACGATCAGCTCGGGTGTGCTCCAGGCTCTTCTCGTGGGCTCGTCCATGGGCTCGCGCCTCCTGCTTCCGGCGATGGCACTGCCGCCGCCCCTGGGTCATTGCGTTCGCTGCCCACTGTATTCCCTTGTTGGGGGGGTGCGACAGGTAGGCGCCGTTGGTATGCCGCGCGCAGCGCCGCCGTGGCGGCGGCGCCGGCCGCGCCCCGCCTCAGGCGGCGACCAGCATGCGGCGCTGCACGAGCTCGGCGACGAGGCCGAGCACGTCGCGTTCTATGGCGCCGTCCTCGGCCCCCTCGAACTCGGTCTCGATCGCAGCCACCATGTCGGCGAGGCTGCGCCGGCCGTCGAGCTGGTCCCAGATCGCCTTGCCGGTGTCGTTCAGGGTGAAGAGCTCGTCCTCCATGTCGCCGATGCCGGCGACCAGGGGCACGATGATGATCTCGCCCTCGATCTCGCGGGCGACGACGTCGTCGGAGGGCTTGTACACGTCTTCCAGGGCGATGCTCATATGCGCTCCACTTTCGGTTTCCGATCCGCGATCTGCCATTCAGGCGAGGCGCCCCAGCCGTTCCCCGATGGCATCCACAGCTCCACGAGCCACAAGCAGGGCGTCGTGCGCCTCGGCCTCCGGTGGCGCTTCGTCCGCGCCGGGATAGCGAAACGCCCAGGCAAAGACGGTGAGGTCCCGGGCGGGATCGAGCGCCACGTTCAAGGACGCGTCGATGCTTTCGCACGCCGCCGCCAGTTCGTCGAGGTCATGGGTCTTACGGAAGATCGTGTCGTGCGCCGTGAGGAAGGCTTTCGCGGCCTCTTCCGCCGCCGGCTGGCAGTGGAACAGCGCATCTTCGATCAAGGGAGGATCAGCGGCCAAGTCGACCTGTGCGCTCCTCAGGTCATTGTCGGCCTTGCGGAGCCAAGCTGGACTTCCCGTCGCTTCTCATCCGCCATAAAGCAGCTCTCCTTCACGCGCCACAGTGGCGGGCAGCGACGACGCGACGGACAAGCCGCGCGCGAACTCTTCGTGGGTAAGGACGAGCACGTCCTTCGAGATTCCCATCCCGCACAGGGCGCGGAACGCCTGCTGTTCGCGTTTGTAGCGCGGCAGCGGCGAATCGCGGACCACAACGAGGAAGTCGTAGTCGCTGTCCTCATCCGCTTCGTCACGGGCGCGCGATCCGAAGAGGTAGATTCGCTCCACCTGCAGACTGGCCCGTAGGCGCCGTACTGCTTCGGCTGCCAGATCGGCCACCGCGATCGACTGGGTCGTCTCGATCATGATCGTTCCTGCTTCGCCTTCCTTCCCGCCGATGATACCCCTATTCAGGGGGGCCAGAAGGCGTCGCTGTTTCGCGGCGCGCAGCGCCGACTTCGCAGCGGCGCCGGCCCGACCCCGCCTCGGGCGGCCACCACGCCCGCCAGGCTGCGCCGCCCGTCGAGCTTGTTGTCCCAGATGGCCTTGCCGGTGTCGTTCAGGGTGAACAGCTCGTTTTCCATGTCGCCGCTGCCGGCGACCAGGGGCCGCTCATGATCTCGCCCTCGATCTCGCGGGCGACCACGTCGCCCGAGGGCCTGTAGACGTCCTGGTCTGCCCTCCGAGCCGTGTCGACGCGCGCGCCAGATGCACGGGCACGAGAGACCGAGGGCCGGGGCTCTCGCCGCACTTCACTGCTACAGTCGAGACCAGCGCCGGGTCGATCGATCGCCACGATCATGCGCGCGGCAGCGGGCGCGGCCGCGGGAGAGACATCGAGCAGGGCGCATCCCCCGTGACGAGCGGGGAGCCCGACACGCGCCGCGCGTGCGCGCACGGGGCGATCTCGACCGGCCTGCCGCTCAGCTTTGGCGCCCCGCCGGTACCGCCAGGCGCCGGCGTCCACATGGTCGAGGTCTTCACCACCGGCATCTCCGCTCATCCTCACTTCAAGCCGGGCAGTGTGGAGAAGATGCTGTTTCTCAGCCTGCCGATCCCAGACCCACCGGGCTGCGTTTCGGCTGCGCCTGCCCTGACCCGCTTGGGCGCCGGCGTCATCAAACCCTTCATGGCGACGAACCTGCCGGCGTTGCGCCACAGCCTCCGCTTCACGATCGGTCCGGTCACTGCGGCCGAGCTCTCTGTCCCCGTGGCCGAGCCGGTGGCGTCTATTCCGGCACGCGGCCGAAGCTCCTCGTGGGGGCTCCTTGTTGAATCGAAAGTAGCTCACCGGGGCGCAAGGGGGCGGCAGGCGCCGAGTGCTTGGCCGCCGATGTCGGCCGTGGCCCCGAGATCCGCGCCATAGGGATCCGCATGAGAATCCTGCCTCCCGGCGACGCAGCGGGCCAGGAGGCGGTCATCGCCTTCTACGTGCTCGCATTCATGGACCGTCCGATCCTGCTCCCTTGCGTTTGAGCAGACGGCCGACTTCCGCGGTCCTGATCATCGGCTTCCTTTCAATTGTCGATATGGCGGGCTTCATCAATGACGGCGAAGCTCATTATGTCTGTTCGAGCTTACGATCACTGCCGGTCGCTTCTTTGATGTGCGTTGATCACTGAATGGGAATGGTACAAGTACTACATCTCCCCTTTCAAAGATCATCGTATGCAGAATCATCGTCGTTATCCCAAATCCTCTGAAAAGATGAGACAGACAGTACCTGAGACGATCTTACGTAATCCTCAATGTCCTTATTTGCACCTGGAGACTGTATGAATTCATACACCTGAATCAGCGCATTCTCCGGAAGTCTGTCAACTTCATTCTTTATCAAGTCCTTTACAGACATATAGCCTCATACCTCCTGAAGAATTGGGATACTTGTACGCTTTGCGGACAACCACTTGCCTGATCGATCAGGGGCTGTCCCCAATCCTTCAATCGGCGGCGACAGAAACATCCGGATGGAGACAGAGCGAACACCCGTCCATGGACTCGCTTCTCGTGCGGATGCGGGGGTCCCTCATGCATGGCGGTCGCTGCGCCGCAGCTGTTCGGGGCGCCCGCCGCTTCCGGCAGCGCGCCGTTTCGCACGAGCGCACCACCTGTTCATCCCGGTAGCCGCGCTTGTCGCCCATTGTACGCCCCTTGGGAAAGGGGGCGACATGCTCCTGAGGCGCCGCCGATGACTCGCGAGCGCGCAGCGCCGCCGTGGCAGCGGCGCCGGTCGTGCCCCGCCTCAGGCGGCGACCAGCATGCGGCGCTGCACGAGCTCGGCGACGAGGC
>JBAXRL010000239.1:0-5029 GCA_037131205.1 Actinomycetes bacterium
CGGCATGCTCGATCAGACGAAGGAAGTCGGGTCTTGGATCCCGCGCCAACGTCGCGGACAAAGGGCTGGAAGCCGGTGCCCGAGGCAGCGGGAGCGCCGCGCATCCGCACGCGCCCGACTACGCCCCTTCACGCTGTAGCGTGACAGCAGGCGCCCACCAGTACCGTGTTCCTGGAAAGGGCGACCCTGGCGCCGAGCTCGTCGCCGGCGAAAGCACACGGAACCAGAGGCGCTCCGAATCGCCGGCGGCGGTACGCACCTGGACGCGCACCTGTCCAGCCGACATGACGGGCGTCTTGACGCGAACGCGGGACGCGCTCCATGACACGTAGGTCCCCACCGGGCGCGACCCGAACCACACTGTCGCCGCCGTCTGCCCGCCGGCGGCCGCCCGCGTAACGCCGAAACCGCCGCCGACCAGGGTTACGATGCGCCCAGGCCGGCCGCGCCGCGGCGAGAGAGAGTCGAGACGCGGGGCCGACGGCGACGGGCTGGGCGACGGGCTGGGCGATGGCGACGGGCTGGGCGACGGCACGGCGCCGTACTCGTAGGCGCCGATGTCGTAGGCGGCGCCCACCGGCCGGGCGCCGCCGTCGAGGTCGCGGGCCGGCGCGCCGCCGGCCGCGCCGGCGTCGATGAGCGGGCTGCCGGCGAGCAGGTGGAAGTCGCCGGCCGCACCCCAGGCGGGCCTCACGAAGGCGGGGGCGGCGGAGAGGTTGCCGGCGCCGAGGGCGCCGGCGGCAAGCTCCGCCGCCGTGTAGTCCCGCCCGTTGGCGTGCACCTGCACGTCGGCGCCCGGCCGCCAGAAGTCGTTGTGGTCGGCCTGCAGCGTCACGGAGTCGCCGAAGTACACCTCGCCGTGCCCGTTGGCGATCACGGTGTTGCGCATGAGCACGCCGATCGCGGCGGGCGCGTCGTACTGCACGTAGACGGGGTAGGCCTCCCGCGAGGGGTCGTCGTACACCGTCACGTTGACGATCTCGAAGTGCGCCCCGGAGGCGCCGCTCATGACGATGCCGGCCCACGGCGAGGCGCCGCCGACCCCGTCGCCCGTGCCGTAGATGAGCGTGTTCTCGAGGCGCCCTCCGGCCCACATCTTGACGCCGTCGCAGGAGTTGTCGGCGACGACGCAGTCGCTGATCGTCGTCGTCGCCGCCTTGGAATCGAGCCCGTCGCCGCGGTTGTGCTCGGCAGTGGTGCCGGAGATCTCGACCGGGCCCACCGAGGGCTCGAGGCCGAAGCCGTCCGGGCGGTCGTAGGGGCCGGGGCCGGGGCCGCCCTGGTAGTAGTGGCCGGAGTAGCCGAGGTAGCAGTCGCGCACCACCACGTCGCGGTTGCCGCCGCTCTGCCCCGCCGGCCCGGCGATGCCGCCCTCGCCGCAGTAGGCGAAGCGGCAGCGCTCGACGAGGAGATGGTCGACGTCGCCGACATTGAGGCCCATGCCGTCGAGGTGGTGCACGTAGAGGTCGCGCAGCACGAGATGCCGGACCGGGTCGCCGGCCGCCTCGACGCCGCCGCGGAAGCGGCGGCCCCCGTCGCTGGTGATCTCGAGGTTCTCGAGGGTGACGTAGCTGGTCCCGGAGACGTCGATGGCGGCGAAGAGGTCGTCGCGGCCGGCGAGCACGGGGCGAGACCCGGCCTCGCCGATCACCCTGGTGGGCGCGGCGGCCGTGCCCGAGGGCGGCGTGATCATGTCGTCCCGGAAGACCGCCAGGGCGTAGCGGCCCCCGAGGATGACGAGCGTGTCGCCGCCGCCGATGCGCCTGGAGGCGAGCCCCGGGCTGCGCCACGGCGCCACGCGCGTGCCGGCGGCGGCGTCGTCGCCGGACGGAGACACGTAGTGCGTGGCGGTGCTCGTGCGGGCGGCGGGCGGTGGCGGCCCGCCCGACGGCGGCCCGCCCGACGCCGCGAGAGCCGCCGGCGTGAGCAGCAGGCCGACGACCGGCGCAGCGGTGAGCAGCGCGGCGACGACCAGCGCCGCCGCGACGACCCGGCCTCGTGAGGTCCGCCTGTCCTTCGTTTCCATCCTGCGTCCATTGTCGGCAGGTCGGGGCAGGTCCGCAAGCGTCGCGCCGCGTGCCGTGCGACCACAGGCAGCCGACTCCGCGGACCGGCCGCGAAGGGACGAAGGCGCAGGGATGTCGCGGCGAGGATGCCGGAAGAGCCCGGTGGCCGCGGCGGGACGCGCTCCACGACACGCGTGTCGTGATGGTCGTACCTTCGTGGCGGCAGGCGCGCTGGGGGACGCTCTCTGCCGCGCGATGCGCACTTCCCCGGCGGGCGGCCGCCAGAACCGCCTCACATGACCATCCCCTTTCGTCCGCTTGCGCGTTCAGCCTCCGGATGGACGGCCGCGAGGAGGCGGACAGGCGCGTCGCACCAGCCGCACGCGCCGGCCGGCACGCGCCCGTCCGCCGCGGCCGCCGCAGCCGTGGGCGCCGCAGCCGCCGGGTCGCCGCAGCCGCCGGCGCGGCCGCCGGGTGCGCCCGGCGGCAGCGCTGCCGGCTGTGCGCCCGCCGGGCGCCGCATGCGCGGCTCACCGGCGCCTGAGCGAAGGGGATGGTCCTGCCGCCTCAGTCCCGGCCGGGATCCTCCGCAGGAGCGGGCGCCGGACGGCGTCGCCGGCGTGGCGCCCACCAGTCGGCGGCGCCGAAGTAGCACATCGATGCAGGCAGCAGCGACATGCGGATGAGGAGCGCGTCGAGGACGACGGCGAGAGCGACGCCCACGCCCAGCATCTTCGTGACCGAAACCCCGGTGAACGCGAAGGCGCCCGTCACGACGACGACGAGGATGGCGGCGCTGAGGACGATCCGCCCACTGCTCACCAGACCGGCGCCGACGCTCTCCCGGTTGTCGGCGCTCGTCAGCCACGCCTCACGCATGCGCGTGAGCAGGAACACCGCGTAGTCCATGGTGATGCCGAAGAGCACGCAGAGAATGACGATGGGGACCGTGGCGTCCGTCGCCCCCGTGGAGGTGAAGTGAAGGATGTCCTGGAAGGTCGCGCGCTGGAAGATGAACACCAGGCAGCCGTAGCTCATCAGGATCGTGAGCATGTTGACGAGGACGGCCACCAGCGGCAGCAGCACGCTGCGCAGAAGGACAAGCAGGACCAGGTAGCTTGTCACGGCGATCCAGACCGCGACCCAGGGCAGGCGGCTGTTTCTGTCGTCGGCGAAGTCGCGGTCGGTGGCCGCCTGCCCCGCCACGTGTATCCGCAGGCCCGGCGGAGCCTTGAGGCCGGCGATCGTACCGACGAGCCTCTGCGCCTCGGCTGAAGAAGGGGGCGCCTTGGTCACCACGCGGAAGAGCGCCGCCCCCGGGCCGACGGAGCTCTGCAGCAACTGCCGGATCTGTGCGAGCTGCGCGCCTGAAATGGCCATTCCGGGAGGCAGCTTGACCCCGGCGCCGGGATCGGCGCCGGGGTCGTTCAGCAGCTTCTCGAACAGCGGCCACAAGCCGGCGAGCGCCAGCGGGCCACCCTTGAAGGGCAGATTGAACGGGCTGCTGACGGATCTCACGCCCGGCGTCCTGGCCAGGAGCTGGCCGAAAGCGTACAGGGACGCCGCCCTCGACATATCGATCCTGCCGCCGCCGTCCTGCCACGTCGCCAGCACAGACAGCGGCGACAGAGCGCTCTGGTCAAAGCCTCGCGCGAGAACCTCGTAGCCCTGCCGAGACTGGGACGATGGCGGCAGCGCCGCGGCGGAGGGCATCTCGCTGCGCATGCGCAGGGCGGGAGAGGCGATGAGAAGCGCGAGAGCCAGGCTGACCACGATGACCGCCCACGGCCTGCGCAGGAGGAACCGCGTCCAGCCCGTCCAGAAGCGACTCTCGTGAGGCGGCCGCTGGGGTACCACCGCCAGGGCGTTCACCCGCGACCCGAGCAGAGCCAGCAGGGCGGGCATGAACGTCAAGGCGGCCGCCACGGAGAAGAAGACCACCAGCGCCCCCCCGATGCCGATGGAACGCAGGATCGGGGAAGGGAAGAAGGTGAGCCCGACGATGCCCACGATCACGGCGACACCGCTGTAGAACACCGACCGTCCCGCCCGCGACATGGAAGTCACGACGGCCTCTTCCACCGAGCTTCCCGAGCGGAGCTCCTCGCGAAAGCGGGCGACGATGAACAGAGCGTAGTCGATGGCCACCGCCAGACCGAGCAGGGTGGCGGTGTTCATCGAGAAGATGGACATGTTGGTGACCCGCGCCAGCAGATAGATGCCGCCCATGGTGACCGAGACCGCCAGCCCACCGGTGATGACGGGCAACGCCGCGGCCACCAGCGTGCCGAACACCACCACCAGGGCGATCAGAGCCACGGGCAGAGCGTAGAGCTCCACTCTGCGCAGGTCGCTGAGAGAGGCGCTGGAGAGGTCGGCGTTCACCGCCGGCTCGCCGCTGACATAGGCCTTGAGCCGACTCTTCCCCAGGGCGGCGCGGATCCTCCCGGTCTCCTGCTGCACCGCCTGGCTGTCGGCGTCGAACGTGAGAATCGCGACCGAGCTCCTCCCGTCTTTGGCGAGGAGCTGCTCGGCGCCGCTGGTGGCGTAGGTCGCGATGCTTCGCAGACCGGGGATCCTGGCCGCCGTCAGCTCCGCCAGGGCTTGCCGCTCGTACCTCTGGAACTCGGGACTGCGCGCATCAAGAGAATCGCCGACAAAGACCACGACGACGGTGGCCGGACCCTGCTTGAGGCGCTTCTGGATGAGGTCGGCGGCCTTCTGCCCCGGAGAGTCGGGATTGGTGAAGCCGCCTCCCTGCAGGACATGGCTGAGTTGCGGCGTCGCCGCAAGGCCCGCCGCAAGCAAGACCAGCCACACGGCCACCACCAGCCATCTGAACCGGCAGGAGAAGCGCCCCAGCGCGGCGAACACGTCGCGCCTTGCCCGATGTGGTGAGCGCGGCGGCCTCATCGCCGTCCCCGCGTGCTCGGCGCGCTGCTCAAGCGGGCGACATGCGCCTCGAGCGCACGTCGAGGCGCGCCGCGATCGTCGCTCGCCGCGACGCGGCCGCCGACGCGGCC
>JBAXRL010000240.1:0-5015 GCA_037131205.1 Actinomycetes bacterium
GAGGCGAAGAAGCACCTTCGCGGCCGCCTCAGCGAAGCGGCCTTCCAGTTCTGGTTCGATCGCACGCTGCCGCTCGGCCTCGACGACGGCGCCTTCGTCATCGGCGTGCCCAACGATTTCGCCCGCGACTGGATCGAGAAGCGCCTCGCCGGGCAGGTCGCCGAGGCGCTCGGCGAGGTCCTCGGCGACACGGTCGATGTGCGCGTGGTCGTCGATGCGCGAGCGGCGGCGCTGCCCCAGCAGTCCGCGGCGGCGGAGCCGGCGGCCGTCGCCGTGGAGCCGGAGCCGGCGGCCACCGTGGCCGCCAGACCCAGCCGCGCCGCCGAGGCGCGCGCCTCCCGGGCCGCCAAAGCCGCCGGCGACCTCAATCCACGCTACGTGTTCGAGCGGTTCGTCACCGGCCCGCACAACGAGTACGCGACGGCTGTGGCTCACAGCGTGGCGGAGTCGCCGGCCACCGCCTACAACCCGGTCTTCATGTACGCCGCCACCGGGCTCGGCAAGACCCACCTCATCCAGGCCATCGCTCACGCCGCGCTGGAGCTGCACCCCAAGCTGCAGATCAAGTACGTCACCGTCGAGCGCTTCACCGACGACTTCATCAACGCGGTCACCGACAAGAACCGCATCGACGGCTTCAAGCAGTCCTACCGCGAGAACGACGTGCTGCTCATCGACGACGTGCAGTTCCTCGTCGAGAAACAGCAGACGCAGGTCGAGTTCTTCCACACCTTCAACGCGCTCTACGAGGCCGGCAAGCAGATCGTGATCACCAGCGACCGGCCGCCGCGCGAGCTGGTGGAGCTGGAGGAGCGCCTGCGCACGCGCTTCGGCCAGGGCGTGGTCGTCGACATCAGCCGGCCCGACCTGGAGACGCGCATCGCCATCCTGCGCAAGCAGGTCAAATGGGAGGGCTTCCAGATCGCCGAGCCGGAGGTGCTCGAGTGGATCGCTTCGCGCGTCACCGGCAACATCCGCGAACTGTACGGCGCCCTCACGCGGGCGGTGAGCTACGCCTCCATCCAGGGCAGCGCGGTCACGCTGGACGTCACCAAGGAGGCCCTGAAGGACATCCTCCCCAAGGCCTATCTGCGCCCGGTGACCATCGAGACGGTGCAGGCCGAGGTCGCCCGCCAGTTCGGCCTGCACGTCAACGATCTGCGCGGCAATCGCCGCACTCAGGACGTGGCTTACGCGCGCCACATCGCCATGTACCTCGCGCGTGATCTCACCGAGGCGTCCCTGCCGCAGATCGGCGCCCGTTTCGGCGGCCGCCATCACAGCACCGTGATCCACGGCGTCGACAAGATCGAGCGTCAGCTCAAGGGCGGCCACGACGCGCAGCTCCAGGATCTTGTGGCCCTCATCGCGGCCCGCCTCAAGACCGTCCGCTGAGCGGTCCCGGCCGCTCTGCTTCGCGTCGCGACCTGCGCTCTCCACAGACCCCGTGGACAACCCCCCGTCATCCCGTGGACATTCTCCCCCGGAGCGGCCAAATCGGCTATGCTTCGCTGTACGAGGCGGGCCGCCACGGCAGGAGCGTCAGGTACTGCACACCCCGCCCACAGCGTTGTGCAGAGGCCCGCGCCCTTGCCGAGCAGGAAGAACCACCTCTCTCCACATCGTCAACAGGCGCTATGACGATGACGAGGAGAGAATGTCTTTTCTTTATTGTCATAAGGAGTCGCGATGAAGTTCACGTGTGATCGCTCCGCCCTGGTCGACAAACTCGCGATCCTCGCCCGCGGCGTGTCCACGAGGAGTGCGCTGCCGGTGCTCTCGGGCATCCTGCTCCAGGCGTCCGAGGGCCGCCTCGACCTGTTCTCCACCGACATGGAGCTCTCCATCAAAGCCAGCCTCGCTACAGCCATCGAACGCGACGGCGAGATCGTAGCGCCGGCGCGCCTGTTCACGGATGTGGTCCGCAACCTTCCCGGAAACCAGGTCGTCGTCGAGGCCGGCGAGGCCGCCGTCAAGGTCGCCGCCGGCCGCGCCGAGTTCTCTCTCAACGCCTGGTCGGCGAGCGACTTTCCGCAGACCTCCACGTTCGACACAAGCGCGGCTTTCGCGATCGGCCGCGAGCCTTTCGTCGAGACGCTGAGCAAAGCCGGCCGCGCCGCCTCCCGCGACGAGACCCGGCCGATCCTCACGGGCGTGCTCATGACCATCCTCGGCGACACGCTGAAGATGGTGGCCACCGACAGCTACCGGCTGGCAGTCAAGGAGACAAAGCTCGAGAAGGCCCTGGACACCGAGGTCCACGCCATCGTGCCGGTGAGGGCGCTGGGCGAGGTCGCCCGCCTGGCGGCGGCGCTGGGCGACGGCGACATCGAAGTCGCGATCGGCGAGAACCAGGCGCTCTTCAAGCTCGGCGACCCGACCGGCGACGTATGGGTCGCCTCGCGGCTCATCGACGGGCAGTTCCCCAACTACAAACAGCTGCTCCCGGACTCGTTCGACCACGAGGTCACGCTGGCGAAGGACGAGCTCATGGCGGCGGCGCGGCGCGTCAGCCTGCTGGCGCAGAAAAACGCGCCGCTGCGGCTCTCCTTCGCGGACCACAAGCTGACGATGAAGGCGCTCACGCAGGACGTGGGCCAGGCCGAGGAGTCTCTCGACGTGGAGTTCGCCGGCGAGGCCTTCGAGATCGGCTTCAACGCCGCCTACCTCATCGACGGCATCGACGCGATCGACGACGCCGGCGTCGTGCTGCGCTTCACCAGCCCGCTCCGACCGGGGCTCGTCAGCGGTTCGGATGGGGGCTTCGTCTACCTCATCATGCCGATCCGCCTGAACAACTGAACGACGTCCTCGTCAACGGCCCTCTGCCGCTGGGCGCGTTTCTCAAGCTTGCCGGGGCGGCGACCACCGGCGGACACGCGAAGCTGCTGGTGCAGGACGGCGCGGTGAGCGTGAACGGCGAGGTCGACCGGCGACGCGGGCGCACCCTGCAGCCCGGCGACATGGTCGCCGTCGGCGGCGAGGAGTACCGCGTGTGTTTGTCTCCAGCCTGAGGCTCGTCAACTTCCGCTCCTACTGCGACGCCACGGTGAGCTTCGGCGCCGGGCTCAACGTCGTGGTCGGCCAGAACGCCGCCGGCAAGACCAACCTCCTCGAGGGCGCCTGGTTCGCGCTCCGCGGCAGCTCGCCGCGCACGCGCCGCGAGGAGAAGCTCATCACCTGGGGGGCGCGCTTCACGCGCGTGGAGCTGGAGCTCGACGGCCCAGCCGCAGGCGCTCAGGCCGTCGAGGTCGCCTACGCGCCCGGGCAGGGCAAGCGCGCCCGCTGGAACGGCGTCGAGGTCGCCTCGCAGGACGAGCTCCGCGGACGCACCCAGGTGTTCATCTTCGTGCCCGAGAGCCTGCTGCTGGTCAAGGGCAGCCCGGCGCGGCGGCGCGCCCATCTGGACGCCTTCGCCGCCGCCCTCGATGCGCGATACGCCGCCGCCGCCCGCGAGCTGCAGGCGGCGCTGCGGCAGCGCAACGCCCAGCTGCTCGCCGTCAGGCACGGCGCCGCGGCGACCACGCTGGACCCGTGGGACGCGCAGTTCGCACGCGCCGCCGCCGCGCTGGGCCGCCGCCGCCGCGACCTCGTCGCCGAGCTCAGCGGGCGCTTCGCCGTCGTCGCCGCCGGGCTCGCCCCGCAGGGCGCCGGCTTCGCTCTGCGGCTGGTCAGCCAACTGGACGGCGTGGACTACGACGAGACGGCGCTGCACGAGGAGCTGCGCGCCCGGAGGCCCGGCGAGACGGGGCGCGGCCTCTCCCTCTTCGGCCCCCACCGCGATGATCTCAAGTTCCTCGAGGTCGACGCCGGGCAGGCGGCTCCCGCCGGGCTAGCGGGCGGCGCGGCGGCGCACGCCGGGGGATGCGTGGCTCCGGTCGCCGCCGCCGGGCCTGCGTGCGACCCTGTCGCTCTGCCGCGCGGCGGCCGCGACCTGCGCCTCTTCGGGTCGCAGGGCGAGCAGCGCGCCGCCGTGCTGGCGCTGCTCCTCGCGGAGCAGCAGCTCGCGGCGGCGCGCACCGGCGAGCAGGGCACGCTCTTCCTCGACGACGTGATGAGCGAGCTCGACGACGCCCGTCGCCGGCTCCTCGTGCGTCAGTTGACGTCCGCCGGCCAAGCTGTCATCACGACCACCGACCGCCACTACTTCACGGAGGAAGAGCTGGACCGGGCGACCGTGATCGAGCTGCCGCTCTCAGGTTCGCCGCCGGCCGGGGCCGCCGCTCCGCCGGCCGGGGCCGCCGGGCCGACGCCGCCGCACGAGGACGCGCTGTGAGCGACCGCGCCCCAGGGGTCCACCGCGGCCCGGGGGGCGGCCGCGCCCGCGGAAGCGAGCCCCAGCGCCTGGGCGATATCCTGAGCGCCGCGCTCGGGCGCATGGCGACCAGCGAGCAGGGGCGCGCCTACGCCGCCTGGGCGCGCGCCGCCGGCGCGCAGGTGGCGAGCGGCGCGCGCCCCCGCCACTTCTCGCGCGGCGTGCTCACCGTGGAGTGCACCTCGTCGGTGTGGGCCAACGAGCTCACGTATCTGGGCGGCCAGATCCTCAGGCGCATGGACGGGGTCGCGCCGGGGCACCCCGTGAAGCGCTTCCGCTTCGTCGTCGAGCGCGCCGCGCCGAGGCAGCAACAGAAGCCGCCCGCGGCGAGGGAAGAAGGCCGCTACGAGAGGCCCGCGCCGGCGGATCTCGGCGGGGCGCGGGCACAGGCGCAGGGAGTGCGTGACGAGCGCCTGCGGGCGGCCATCGAAGCCGCCCTGCGCACCTCATCCGCGGAGTCCCCCGAGACTCCCGGCGACGGCCCCCATGGAGGTTGACGAAAACATCTGATTTGCGGCGCTTTTGCCGCGGCCTCAAGTTCGCTCCGAGGCTTCGCGTTTGGTATACTCACGCAGGCAAGGCGAGCCTGCCCTTGTCACCCCTGTCCCGCCCCTCGGCACATTGCGAGGTCGAGTGAAAAAGCCGCACTACGACGCCCAGGATATCCAGGTCCTCGAAGGCCTCGAGCCGGTCCGCG
Organism: Actinomycetes bacterium; assembly: GCA_037131205.1. Classification (GTDB taxonomy): domain Bacteria; phylum Actinomycetota; class Thermoleophilia; order UBA2241; family UBA2241; genus CAIXSE01. Next base: position 5,013 of record JBAXRL010000240.1, read on the forward strand.
AAC